>CAJMQM010000010.1 GCA_905215615.1 uncultured bacterium
CCTGCTGTACTTACCTCTCTACTGCTTAGTGTTATTGTTGCTGCTTGTGGTACTTTACTATCTTTTATAACTATACTTGCATGTCCTCCGTAGTTTGTTCCGTCTGTTAATCTTGCATATACTGTATCATTATGTGCTAAACCTGTTACGCTTGTTCCTGTTGCCCATGTTCCAGCTGTACTATTTTTTTGATATTGTATTGTTAATCCTGTGCTTGTACTTAAGTTTAAGCTTGCTACTCCATTACTCCAACTTGGGCTACTTGCTACTATTGCTCCGCTTTCTGTTCCATCTCCGCCGTCTGCAATTTTAGCTGTTGTTATATCTTTTGTCATTGTTCCTTTATTGCCTGCCATGTCTGCTACTTCTACTTTTATTGTATATGTTGTGTTTTGTGTTAAACCTGTTCTTGTTACACTTGCACTACCATTGTTTTCTATTTCTACATATGTACTATCTGATTCTCCAGCTCTTTTTATATAGAATCTATATTGTGGGTTTGCTCCCATACCTGCCTCGCCATCTGTTGCACTTGCTGTTATAGTTATACTATTTGTAGTGCTACTTGAACTTGCAACTGTTACTTTTGGTGCTACGGTGTCTTCTATACTGAATTGTTTTTCTTCAGTTACTACTTTTCCATCTTTTACGCCTCTTACATATATAGTTTCTCCCATTGTTAGGTTTGGTACTGATGTTGCATCTGTCCACTCTGTTTCTCCGTCTTTTTTATATTGTATTGTTACTCCTTCTATATCTGATGTTAGTTCTAATGTTGCAGTTCCTGTGCTCCATGTTACTTTTCCAGTTACAGTACCTAATATAGGCATGTCTCCTCCGCCTATATCGTTCATTATTTCATCCATGTCGTTTAGTAACTTATTTAGTTCGCTTTGCTCTCTACTTACTGCTTCTTCTGTTTTGTTTTTTGCTTCTTGTGCTTTTGCTATTATTCCATTGTCGCTAAATACTACACCTATTGTTATGCTTAGTAATATTAATAACACTATTATTGTAACTACTAATGAAATTAATGTTATTCCTTTGTTTTTCATCTTTACACTCTCCTACCCTTTCAATTTATTTTTCGACTATCTCAAAATTACTTGCATTTGATAAGTCCATTGTTACACTACATCTTAGCTTTCTTGTTTCGCCTTGGGCTATACTTGGTATTATTGCATCTAGTGTTGTTATTTCTTCCCCATTTTGACCTATTATTCTTAAAGTTACTATTTCTTCTTGTTGCTCTTCTGTTCCTGAATTTGTTAAGTCTGCTGTTATTGTTGTCATATCGTTTCCTGGGTTATATACAAAATTTATATTTGTTACCTCTATTTTTTTAAATTGTTTTTCTTTTTTTATCTCTGGGCTATTATTTTCTTTTTGCCCATCTTCTAATTCAGTAACATATGGGTTTGTTATTTCTGTATTTTCCTCTACATACCCCACAATTTCAGTATTATTTGCAGTGTTTTCTTCATTTTTGCCTTCTTTTATTCTATTATTAGCTATTAAAAATGCTGAGCCTAATACTAGAACAATTACTATAATAAGTATAGTTACGTTTCTATTCATTATTTTTTCCTCCCCTGTGTAATAATCGGTCAAAATATAACAAAATATTTTTAAATATTTTGTAAAACCTTGTATTATTTTTCAAAAGAATAGTATCATTTTTGTAATTTTTAGTCAATATTTTTTCAAACTTTTTTGTCTTTTTTTGAAAATTTTGATTCTTTGTAACGCTTGTAGTTCTAGTATTTTATAAAATAGGAACGATTAATTCCTATTGCTTTTATTTTACATTTTATTCCATTTATTTTAAACATTAGTTTGTATTGGTCATTTTTTATTTTGTCGAATTTTGTATTTTTTTCTGTAATATTACTAACCTATCACCATTTTTTATAATACTCATATAATTAATTAAGCAATTACGCAATGAAATATGAAAGGACAGGGATTTTTATGAAAAGTTATAAATTAGCACTTGTTGGTGCAACTGGTTTAGTTGGTAGAACAGCTTTAAAAGTTTTAGAAGAGTTTAATTTGCCTATTTCTGAATATGTATTGTTTTCTTCTAGTAAGTCTGCTGGAAGTAAAATACGTTTTCAAAAAAAAGATTACATAGTTAAAGAATTAACTGAAACCTCATTTAAAGAAGAACATTTTGATTTTGCTATTTTTTCTGCTGGTGCCAGCACAGCTAAAAAATTTGCTCCCATTGCCGCTTCTACTGGCTGTGTAGTAATAGACAATAGTAGTGCTTTTAGGATGGATGCTGATGTTCCTCTTGTAGTTCCAGAGGTTAACCCGGAAGAAATATTAAAAAATAAAGGCATAATTGCAAACCCAAATTGTTCAACAATTCAAGCTGTTGTTGTATTAAAACCATTAGATGATGCATATAAAATTAAAAGAATAGTTTATTCTACTTATCAAGCTGTTTCTGGTGCTGGAAAAAAAGCAATAAATGACTATGAAAATGGAATACAAAAACACATTAATAGTTTATACACATACGATCTAGAAAAGTTTAATTGTGACATATTTGATAATTGTATACCTCAAATTGATGTTTTTGAAGATAACTTATACACTAAAGAGGAAATGAAAATGATAAATGAAACAAGAAAAATATTAAAAAATCCAGACTTAAACATTACTGCAACTGCTGTAAGAGTTCCTGTTAGTAATTGTCATGGAGAAAGTATAAATGTAGAATTTGAAAAACCATTTTACTTGCGTGAAGTAATAGATATATTAAAAGCTTCGATAGGTGTAAGAGTTAAAGATACTCCTGAATACCCTATGCCTATTGATGTATCTGGCTATAACAATGTTTATGTTGGTAGAATTAGACGTGACAACAGTATACGAAATGGTTTAAATTTATGGGTTGTTGCTGACAACATAAGAAAAGGTGCTGCAACTAATGCTGTACAAATTTTAAAAGATTTAATTTGTTTGAAATAATTTAGAAAGGAGTGTATGGTTACAAATTAACTATACAATGTGTGTATGAAGAAAAAAATACTTTTTAAAGGTGTTGGCACCGCTATATCAACACCTTTTGATAAAAGCGGTATAAATTTTGAAGAATATAAAAAGCTAGTAGAATTTCAAATAATAAATGGTGCTGACGCAATTATTGTCTGTGGTACTACTGGAGAATCTTCTACTATGTCTACCACAGAAAAAGAAGATTTAATAAAATTTACAGTAGATATTGTAGATAACAGAATACCTGTTATAGCAGGTACTGGTGGAAACAATACTGCAAATGTTATAGAACTTTCTAAATATGCAGAAGCAGTTGGAGTAGATGGTCTTCTTATTGTAACACCATATTATAACAAAACTACTCAAGCAGGTTTAATTAAACATTATGAAGCAATTGCAAATTCTGTGGAGTTGCCTATTATACTCTACAATGTTCCAAGTAGAACTGGTTTAAATATTTTGCCTGAAACTTGTTTAGAATTATCTAAAATAAATAATATTGTTGCAATAAAAGAAGCAAGTGGAGACATTTCGCAGGTTGCTAAAATAGCAGATTTATGCCGAGATAATTTATATATATATTCTGGCAATGATGACCAAATACTACCTATTTTGTCTCTTGGAGGAATTGGTGTAATTTCTGTACTTTCAAATATATACCCTAAATTTGTCCACAATATGGTAATAAATTACTTTAATGGTGATACTTATGAGGCTCTTAACTCACAATTAAATAGTATAGATTTAATAAATGCTTTATTTAGTGAGGTAAACCCTATTCCTGTAAAAGAAGCTCTTAACATTTTAGGGTTTAATTTTGGAATTCCAAGGCTCCCATTAGTAGAAATGTCACAAACTGGAAAAGTAAAATTACAAAAGGCTATTGAAAACTTCGCAAAAAATGTTTAATATTTTATTAATATTTATAATTATTAAAAAATTTGTGCTATAATTAATTTATAAAAAAAGGAGCAAAAGATGAACGGGGATAATCTTGACGAAACAATAAAATGTTGTAAAGAATTTAACGAAATTATAGAAGATATATTATCTAATGAAAAAGTAAAGGAAATGCAAAATTATATACAACATGGAGAAGTATCTTGTTTTTCTCATTGTTACTATGTTGCATATTACACTTATTTAATTTGTAAAAAGCTTAATCTAGACTATAAATCTGCTACACGTGGTGCTATGTTACACGACTTATTTTTGTATGACTGGCATACTACCTCTCCTGCTGATATAAACGAAAAAGGCATGCATGCTTGGGCACACCCAAGAATTGCTTTAAAAAATGCAACAAATACTTTCAACTTAAATGAGACAGAACAAGATATTATTAAAAATCACATGTGGCCAGTAACTATAAGATTTCCAAAAACTAAAGAAGGGTTTGTTGTTTCTTGTATGGATAAGTATAGTGCAACATTAGAAACTTTTATGAATTGTAAAACTAAGTTAACACATACTAAATTATATAGATATGCATATATTTTCGTTGGACTTTTTATATTTAGAATTTTTTAATATTAACATGCATATTAATAGGTAAAAGAGTTTTTCTTTTACCTATTTTTTGTGTTTGTATAGAGTTTTTAATCTAACTAAAATTAACGATATTTATTATTAAGTTTATTTATATTTGGAGGAAATTATTATGATAAGAATACTTGTAAATGGGTCTACTGGCAAAATGGGGCAAGAAGTTATTAAGTCTATTTCAAGAAGTAATGAATTCTATTTATTTGGAGGTATAGACAAGTTTAAAAAAGAAAATGCCAACTATAAAACCTACTCTTCTATTTCAGAACTTTTTAACATAGCAGACAAACCTGATTCTATTATAGACTTTTCTGTTCCTGAGGCTAGTTTAGCTGTAATGGATTATGCAAAAGAATTCCATATTCCAGTGGTAGTTGCTACAACTGGATTTTCTTCTAACGAGCAAAATAAAATTAAAGATATTAGTAAATTTATTCCTATATTTCAGTCTGCAAATATGTCTTTTGATATAAATATTATGAGAAATACTGTGGCTAATCTTGCTACTCTTCTTACTGATGATGATATTGAAATTGTTGAAACACACCATAATAGTAAATTAGATTCTCCAAGTGGTACTGCTATGATGCTTGCAGACAGCATAAATAGAAAGTCTGGAAACAAGTATACATATATTTTTAATAGACACGACAACAGACAAAAGCGTGAAAAAAATGAGATAGGTTTTTCTTCTATTCGCGGTGGAAATATTGTAGGTGAACATAGCGTGTTATTTTTTAGTGATGACGAAAGCCTTGAGGTGAAACATATTGCATATTCAAGAGCTGTTTATGCTAAAGGTGCTTTAAAAGCTACTAAGTTTATTATAAATAAGCCAGCAGGTTATTACACTATGAACGACTTGATTTAAAACACATTTTTTAAAGTAAATTTATCTTTTTCTTCTATATGTTGCAGTAAGAATATACAGCTGTCTATGTTTTCAATAGCAGTATTATATTCTTCTGCATTTATATTAGCTTTAGCTCTAATTAATGCTTCAGATACCTTTTCAAGTTCGTCATGTTCAATATAATATGCAAGAGTTTTAGTTTTTTCATCCCATATTTGTTTGCTTGTAGAAATTGCATCTTCTATTTCCTTTATTTCTTTATTTTGCCAAATTTTATTACTAACATTTTGTAAGTTTCCGTTTATTTCTGCCACTGCAGTTTTGGTGTTATTGTGTGTAATTACATTTCCTACTATAATTAAAATAACAATTATTATACAAATAACTAATTCTTTTTGCATAAGTTCTATCCCCTTTTTTCTAGTATTTTTTATTAGAATTTTATAATTGTGTATTTTTAGTTTCTTAAACATTAGTAAATTTCTAATTAATTTAATTATTCTTTCCGCTTCTATTACTTTTCTTTTGGCAAAACATTTGGTTTCCACCATCAAATGTAACAATTAATGCCTCTTCTGGTTCCATATTAAATTTATTTACTTCTTTCTTTAACCAATTATAATCTCTTCCTATGTTTTTTAAATTCTGGTACATTACTTTTCCATCTACCACTAAATCATATGGAATTCCTTCATATTCTGGAGTTATATTAAAGTCTTTAGGTATTGTTGTTCTTTTATCTGGCTTTTGTATTACAGTAATTTGTCCACTTGTTTCTAATATTGCATATTCTACATCTCCTAGATTAAAGACATTGTTACTTCTTAACCTTTCTTCTAACTCGTTTATTGTAAATCTTTCTTTTTTTAATACTTTTTCGTCTATCTTTCCTCTATATACTAAAATAGATGGTTTTCCACATAATATTTCTCTTATTTTTAAGCTTTTTAAATTTAAAAAAGAAATTATTAAATGCATTACTAAAAGACCTAAAATAGGTATTATTCCATTACTTATTGGTATCCCCGTTTCTGCCATTGGTACTGCCGCTAAGTCTGCTATCATTATTGAAATTGCAAGTTCAAATGGTTGTAATTGCCCTATTTCTCTTTTTCCCATTAGTCTCATAACTATTAAAACTATTATGTATAATACAATACTTCTAACAAATACTACTAGCATACTATTTTTATATGGCTTTTTCCATATACTCCTTCTTTTAATATATTTAGGTTTTTATGGATTTCCTATAACCTATTATTTTTTTATTTTCAATATTATTTTTAACATTTATATATTTTTTATGCAGAATACGTATAAAATAAAAATTTTTATAAATAATAAATTTACAATGAATAATATTTTTTTATATGTACATAATAGAAATTGAACCCATTAACATTTAACTATGTTATAGAAAATAAGGAGGTTTTTTATATGTCAGAGGATGTTAATAGTAAGTCTAAAGAAGGTGGCAAAAGTACCGTATGGCAAATAGTTGGTAGATTAGTAACAGCAGCCATAGTTCTTGCTATAACAGCATTTTTTACACCTGGATTTCATATTAGTAGTTTTTGGGCATTAGCTGCAGCAGCAATTGTTCTTACAATTATAGATTATTTAATTGTAAGGTTTACTGGCTTACAAGCAACACCTTTTGGAAAAGGTTTTGTAGGTTTTATATTATCTGCCGTAGTTTTATATGTTACCCAATACTTTGTAGCAGGTTATGCTGTATCTTGGATGGCCGCAATTATAGGTGCTTTAGTTTATGGAGTAGTAGACTATTTCTTACCAGGAAACCAAACTATGTAGTTTAAAATGGGAATTAATTAAAAGAGGAGAATTTAATGCTTTAAGTTTAAAGCTTACATCTCCTCTTTTTTCTGCTAGTAGTAAAATTTTATGTATTGTATTACTCTATTTATACTTAATTATTAAAGTTTCTATTGACTTTTATTTAAAAAAGTTTTATAATATATTTGCCATCAAAAAATGGCACTTTTGTTAACAAAGGAGGAACAATTTGGAAGATATAAAACATCAAATTGTTAGGCAAAAGCTTACAATTATTAAGCAACTTGTAACAAAAGATATTAATGGAGATAAATTTATACTTGCAAATAGAAATAAGAATAGAACTTTTATGCTTGAATATGGTTTATTAATTAATGATATAAAAGGTATCATATTAAATCTAGAAGTAGACGACTATTATAAAGGTCCTGAAAAGGATGATGCAGGATTTGAAGGTGAAATATGGATTTTCACTCCTATTTTTCAAAACACCAAATTGTATATAAAAATTCGCATAGACAACAATACTCTAGTAATATGTATATCTATTCACGAATTTGGTATTTATTAAGGGGGGGTAAATATAATGAAGCATTATTGTCCTTATTGTAATTGTGAGCAAGATTATTATATTGACAAAAGAATTTTTAAAGAATATAAAGGCATTGAAGTTAATGTAGAAGAAAATGTCCCAATTTGTAAAAAGTGTAAAAATGAATTAGTAATTAATAGTATTGAAAACGAAAATCTAAAGAGAATTTATACTAAATATAGAGAAATTAAAAATATTGTCACACCATTAGAAATAAAAGCTTTAAGAGATAAATATAATATTTCTCAAAGAGAATTAACTGCTATTTTAGATTTTGGAAAAATGACTATTAATAGATATGAAAATGGCTCATTACCATCTAAATCTCAAAGTGATTATTTAAAACTAATTTCAAAAGATGAACAGGAATTTTTTAATAAAGTAAAAGAAGCCTATTATACTAATAGAATTACCCAAAAAACATTTTCTAAAATAGAAAGTATTATTAATAATCAAAGTATTCATGATAATAATTATAAACTTAAATTATATATTGAAAATGAATTAAAAACATCTCCTAATATCTTTAATGGTTTTAAAGTTTTAGATTTAGACAAATTACAAAATTTAATTTCATATATAGCAAGTAAAACTAAATTATACTTAACTAGCTTGAATAAATACTTATGGTTTATAGATATGATTTCATATAATGAAAGAGCTATTTCTATTACTGGTCTCACTTATGTTCATGAGCAATATGGTCCTGTAATTATAAATCGCAAATATGAAGAAATATCAAAACTAGATGAAAAATATAAAAGAGAAGATAAAGAAAATAACGATGGTAGTATTCAATCCATTATTACTAGTAATGGCAACTATGATTTATCTTCTTTTAATGATAAAGAAATTAAAATTATAAATTATGTTATTAGTTTACTAAGTAATAAATCCGTAAAAGAAATTTCTAATTTGTCACACAAAGAACTTGCTTGGAAAAATACTGAAAGATTTGAGAAAATTTCTTTTGAATATGCTAATAGCCTTAAAGTATTAAAATAAACTGCTAAATCTTATAATTTATTATCACAAACTCAAAAAAATAAGTTACTTTTACCTCTATTAAAAGTAACTTATTTTTTGAGCTTTCTAGTTTTTTAACATATAAATAAAACTAAGTCTGCACGCGATTTGCTTATATTGTTTTATTAGTAGCATTTTTTATCTTTTTTATTACACATTTTTTCAATAATTTTTATTATAATTAGTAGTATTAGTATTATTGCAAATATAATTAAAGCTGGTAGTATTGCTAATAATATTGCACCTATTATAGGTATTGCCCCAATTATTAGTCCTATTGTTAATGCTAATAAAATTGATAATATTGCTATTATTATTTCTATGCAGTTTTTTCCCTTTTCCTTATTTTCCTTCTTACATGGTTTCTTGTGCTCCTCATAGCATTTATTATCACAATTATTTTCATAGCAATTTGTATATTTATTATCGTCGTACATATTTTTTCCTCCCTAATAGTGTTTTTCATAAGCTTTTAACACTATTAATATATAATATGTACAAACATAAAAAAACGGGACAGATTATTATTTTTTTCTATCCCAAATATGTTAATTATTATTTTTTATTCCAATTTTCTTTATTTGTTTGACGTTGTCTTGCAATTGCTAATGCATACTCTGGTACGTCATCTGTAATTGTAGATCCTGCCGCAACAAATGTATTGTCGCCTAGTGTTACTGGTGCTACTAAGTTTGTGTTTGAACCTATAAATGAGTGATTTCCAATTATAGTTTTGCTTTTATTAAATCCATCATAATTACATGTAATTGTTCCACAACCAATATTGCATTTTTCCCCTATTTCACAGTCACCCATATATGATAGATGTGGTACTTTTGTTCCTTCACCTATTATTGCTTTCTTTATTTCTACAAAGCTTCCTATTTTTACATGATTAGCTAGTTTACAGCCTTCACGAATATATGAATTTGGACCTATTTCGCAATCTTCACCTATTACAACTCCAGATTTTATTGTTGTATTTGGATGTATTACTGTGTCGATACCTATTTCTACATTGTCATAAATATATGTAGTATTTGTATCTTCTATTGTTACACCATTTTTCATAAGCTCTGTGTTTATACGCATTTGTAAAACTTTTGTTAATATTCCTAACTGAATTCTATCATTTATTCCTAGTATTTCTGTATTATCTTCTACAATTACTGCACCAGTTTTTAGACCTTTATTGTTCATTATTTGTATAACATCTGTAATGTAATATTCTCCTTGTTTATTGTTTGGAGTTAATTCTTCTAGTGCATCTAATAATGATTCTATATCGAAACAATAAATTCCAGCATTTATTTCTGTTATTTTTTTCTGTTCTTCTGTTGTGTCTTTTTCTTCTACTATTCCTTCTATATTTCCGCCTTCATCTCTTACAATTCTACCATAACCTGTTGGGTCATCATAAATTGCTGTAAGTAATGTTGCATATTCTTTATTTTCTATACTTTTTTCTATTAATTTATTTAATGTTTCTGGTCTTATTAAAGGAACATCTCCGTTTAAAACTAAAACTCTTCCTTTTTTTCCTTTTAAGTATTCTTTAGCTTGCATTACTGCATGACCTGTTCCCAACATTTCTTCTTGAAATGCATATTTTATATTTTCTCCTAATACTTTCATTACTTCTTCTTTTTTGTAACCAACTACTGCTACTATATCTTTTACTCCTGCTTTTTCAGCATTTTCCACTGCTCTTTTTACAATTTCTTTTCCATATATTTTTTGAACTAATTTTGAATTTTTGGATTTCATCCTTGTACCTTTACCTGCTGCCATAACAATAGCAATAATATCATTTTCCATTTAACGTCTTCCTTTCTATAAAGATTTTTTATATATGATATGCAGAATATTTTGCCTAGTGCATACATAAAAAATTAAATCTTCAGTTATTGTAACATATAAAATATAAAAAGTCTAGACAAATGGTCAATTCGTTAGAAATCATGTAAGCCAAGGAGTTTAAATAAAAGTATATAACTTTTTTCAATTTTTAGTCATAAGTTTGCAAATATCTAATATACATTAAATAAAGTTTAGTACAAACATTTTTCTTAAGGGGGTTAATAAGTTAATGGAAGAAAACTTAAAATTATATCAAGATATAGCAAATCGTACAGATGGTGACATTTATGTAGGTGTGGTTGGTCCTGTAAGAACTGGTAAATCTACTTTTATAAAAAATTTTATGGATTTATTAGTTATTCCAAATATTAATAACGAATATAAAAAAGAACGTGCACGTGATGAGTTACCTCAGAGTGCTGGTGGTAGAACAATAATGACAACAGAGCCAAAATTTATTCCTAATGAAGCTGTAGATATTACTGTTGGTTCCAACTTAAATTTAAAGGTAAGGCTTGTAGATTGTGTAGGTTATTTAGTTAATAATGCAATTGGTTATTTAGAAGATGATATGCCTAGGATGGTTAAAACACCATGGTTTGAGGAAGAAATTCCTTTTGAAGAGGCTGCTGAAATTGGAACTAGAAAAGTTATTAAAGAGCACTCTACAATAGGCATATTAGTTACATCAGATGGTAGCATTACAGATATTCCAAGGGAAGATTACATTAGTGCAGAGGAAAGAGTTGTAAATGAGCTAAAAGAAATTAATAAACCATTTGTTATTGTTTTAAATACAGATGATCCATATTCTGAATATACAAAAAGTTTAGCAAGAAAACTAGAGGACAAATACCAAGCTCCAGTAATTCCAACAGACTGTGCTAACCTTAATATTGATGACATTAATAATATTTTTGGTAAAATTTTATACGAATTTCCTATTGAAAGAGTAAATATTAATTTTCCTAGATGGATTGATAGACTTTCTAATGAGCACTGGCTAAAGAAAGAATTATTTTCTGAAATTCAAACTGCTTTTAGAGATGTAAGAATACTTAAAGAAGTAGATTCTTGCCTAGTTAAAATACAGCATACAGAAATAATTAGCTCTACTAATATAGATGAAATAAGACTTGGCGATGGTAGTGTTAATATTTCAATAAACTTAATGGAAGATTTATTCTATAAAGTTTTAACAGAAATTTCTGGAGTTACTATTGCAAATGAGGGTGACCTTTTTGCAACAATTAATGAGTTTTCTCAAACTAAGAGAAAATACGATAAAATAGCTTGTGCTATTGATGAGGTAAATGCTAAAGGTTATGGTATCGTTACTCCTACAATGGAGGAATTGGAATTAGAAGAACCTGAAATGGTTAAACAAGGCTCTAAATTTGGTGTTAAATTAAGGGCACATGCCCCTAGTATTCACATGATAAAGGCAAACATAACCACAGAAGTGTCTCCTATTGTTGGTAGCGAAAAACAGTCTGAAGAGCTAGTTAATTATTTGCTTTCTGAATTCGAGTCAGACCCAAAGAAAATATGGGAATCTAACATATTTGGCAAAAGCTTACATGAACTTGTTAATGAAGGTTTACAAAATAAATTATCTAGGATGCCTGATGATGCACAAGAGAAACTTCAAGAAACATTAGAAAAAATAGTTAATGAAGGTAGTGGCGGATTAATTTGTATTATATTGTAAACGCACAGTTTTAAAAAATATTATAAAGCATAAAAAACAATTAAAGAGAATATCTTTAATTGTTTTTTTATGTCTAATTTATTTATTTTATTATAATTTAATATTATCTACTATTTTTATATCTTGAAATAAAAAGTTCTTTACTTTTTCCCCTGTTATTTCATAAAATAGAAAATCGTGAACTTTCTCTCCTGTAATCTCTTGATTCCAGAAATCATGAACTTCTCTAAACACTTTTTCTTGCTTTGGTGTTAGTTCAAGCTTTACTTCATGAAATAGAAAATTCTTTATTTTTGTCCATACAGATATTTCTGTTGGTAAATTACTTACTTCAAATTTCTTTTCCATTTTATAGTCCTCCTTCGTTTTCATAAAACACTACATTATTTATACTACAATTATATTGTTTTTGCAAGGTATTTTGTTTATTTTTGTTTTTACATTTTCATTACTAAAATATTACAATAGCATTACATATTAAATTTGCATTTGTGTTCCCAAAAAGTTTGCTGCTGACTGCGCAACCTTTTGCTCTACTTCTGTCATCTTTGTTTTGCTTTCTTTAGATAAAAGTATAACACTTCCTATAACATCTCCATCTGATATAATAGGGTATACAACTTGTGCATTATATTTTCTTTCTTTATTATCATTTTTAGTTATTGGAATTGCTACATCATTATTTTCTTGACTTGTATAACTTTCTTTTTCATCCATTATACTTTCAAGTTCTGGGCTTACGTCCTGTTCTAAAAATTCTTTTTTTGACCCTCCAGATACAGCAATTACAGTATCTTTATCTGTTATACACGCAATATGTCCTGTTGTTTTTGCAAGTGTTTCTGCATAACCTGTGGCAAATTCAGATAATTCACCTATTGGAGAATATTTTTTTAATATTACTTCTCCTTCCTTGTCTGTAAAAATTTCTAAAGGGTCACCTTCTTTTATTCTAAGTGTTTTTCTTATTTCTTTTGGAATAACAACTCTACCTAAATCATCAATTCTTCTTACTACACCTGTTGCTTTCAAAAATCTCCCTCCTTTTTTCATGATATTGTTATTATTCCTTTTAAATACATTTTTATACATCTTTATAAAATTTTTAAAAATTTAAGCACTGAGGTTTAATTTAACTTCAGTGCTTTTTGTTTATTGTACAGTTTGTTTTTCTTCGTCTACAAAAACTTTGTCGTCATTTGTAGATTCATATTGAGCAATAATGTTTGCAAGCTCGTTTGTAAATTCTTTTAATATAACAAGTTTTATAGTTGGCTGTTTTCCATTAATATAATCGTCCATAATACTTTTTAATTTTTTAATATTAGGTAACTCTGGTGCTAACTCGTTTTTATATAGTTTTGCTCTATCCGCTAATTTTTCTTTTATAGTAACTATGTCTTCATTGCTTGCACACGAAATTCTTTGGAACATTTGGAAGCAGTCATAATATTTAAATATTGGAACTTGCATACACTCTTTATCAAATTTATCGTAAAACAATTCCATCTTCATTGGTATACATCTAAATACATCTTCTGCTTTTTCTTTAAGCATTTTATCTTTTAATTGTAAGTTTATTTCATTAAAGTGAACTAATATGTCTTCCATGTCTGGTACTTCTTCGTCATTTATTGCCACTTGTGAAAGCTCTTCTTCTACATTTTCACAATATTTAGATGTAAGTGAAGAAATATTCATACCATTAAAGAACACACTTTTTATTGTTCTCATATCGTAATCTATTAATCCTTTTTTTATGAAATATGAAAAATATGCAAATAGTTTTACAATATCAATTAACTCAATTTTTCCATTTTTTACATCTTCTAAAGTTTCTGTTATTACACCTTCAAATTGGTCATCTGGAATTTTCCAATATTCTTCTGTTAATAATCTTTTGTAACCAGGTAATTGGCTTATATCTATTGTGTTTCTTATTACTTCCATATTTTCTTTAAAAATTCTCATGTCGAAAATTCTAGTACGCACATATAATTCTATAAATTTAAAGAAACGATATTCTGCTTTAAAATTGTAGTAGTAGTTATTATCGAATTCTTTAATATAAAATTGCCTATTGTCCATGAATACCCTTGATGATACTAATATTGACTTATATTCTTCGTTACTATTAATGTTTACAAATTTATCTTTAGTAATTTTTCCCGCTTTTATTTCAAATGAAACCGCTATTGTAAATATTAGCATAGTTTGTAATATTCTGTTGTTTGTATTTGGGTATGATTTATTTACCATATCAAATATTTTCTTAAAGTTATTTAATGAGTGTTTTAATATACGTAAGTTTCTAGTTCCACTTTTATTAAATGTAGATATAATTAAGTTTGTATTTTCTCTTAAAAAACGTATTAATTCTGGGTATCTTTCATAACGCATTAAAAGTCCATTTATTATATAATTAAACTCTGGAGCATATTCAAATGTCTCGCCTATAAGTTTTTCTTTTATTCTTTCATAGTCATTTGCTTTGTCAAAAACATATTCAATAGTATCTCTAATTCTTTCTACCATTGGCTTGTCTGTTTTTACATTAAGATTTCCTTCTTTATCTAATAAGTATGTTGCTATAAAAGTTTTCATTTCTAGATTATTATTTTTTAGTTTAGTAGATAGTTCTTTTTCATTACAAATAATTATAGTTTTTATATGGTCATGTTCTACAAAGTTGTTTATATAACCTAAAACGTCTATAACATCTACATTTGCTCTCTCTAAGTCATCAAAGCATAATACTTTATCATCTGTAGAAAAAAATTGTCCATAGTCTAGTCTATCTCCATTTTGTGTAACTCCAAAGAAATTTGCCATATCTAAACCTGTCTTAGCATATTCTGGAATAGCATTTACTCCACTTGCGTTCATAAATTTCTTTAGGTTTTTGTCCATTAGCTGTGTTGTTTCTATAAATATTTTTTTACTTATTTCTTCCAGATTTGATATTCCATATAAAGACATATATATTGGTGTAAGTCTTTTTCCGTTAACTGACATATTTTCTATTTTAGGTCTTATTTTGTTATTCCAGAAATATGTTTTTCCGCTTCCCCACTCACCATTTATTATAATAGCATAGTCTGTATAATCTGCTCTTATATAGTCTAATATACTTTCTATTAAATCTTCCATTTTTACCTCCTTGAAAATTGGGGATCTTCCCCTTTTTCCTAATCTTTTGCAATTGTTAATATTCCAACAGATTTAGCTCCCGCTTCTATTAATGTTTTTGCACACTCGTTGCAAGTAGCACCTGTTGTATATATATCGTCAAATATTACTATTTTTTTATTATTAATGCTTTCTATATTATTTGCTATATAAGCATTTTTTACATTTTCTTTTCTCTGTTCCTTGTTTAGTGAACTTTGCTTAGGTGTATTTTTTATTTTTACTAAAATCTTGTTTTTATATTCTATATTTTCCACTCTTTTAGCTATTTCTTTTGCTATAAGTTCACTTT
The DNA here is from genome assembly GCA_905215615.1 of uncultured bacterium. GTDB lineage: Bacteria > Bacillota > Clostridia > TANB77 > CAG-508 > CAG-273. The sequence continues at coordinate 15,872 of CAJMQM010000010.1, forward strand.
GATTATAGCCTCTTTGGTTTTTCTTTTTTCTATACATCGGAACTGAAGTTATTATATCATAACTTTTTAAAAATTCGCAAACTTTTTTGTTTTTTACAAAAATTTCACAAAATGTTTTATATAAATATGGCTTGTCCTCAAATTTGTATGAAATTATTTTATTTCTTATTATTCCCTCATACTTAAATAAATACACATGTGAAGAAAAATATTTATCTTCATATACACTTTCCCCCACACATGTATTTTTATTTATTTCTTTTTCACAGTTTCCACATAAATATGTGTTTATTTCTTTATTACAAATACCGCAAACAGGCGGATACATTAGATTTAAAATTTTTTCTACGAAATTAAGCAAATATATTTCCTTTCTTTAATTATATAAAATTACAACTGTCTTAGTTTATATTCTAGTCCTGTATTTCTTTTTTTACTGTCTGTATTATTTATCATAAAGTCAATAACATTTTTATTTCCTATTATAATTAACATTTTCTTTGCTCTTGTCATTGCAGTATAAAGTAAATTCCTTGTAAGTAGCATTGGTGCAGCTTGTGCAATTGGCATAATTACAACATCAAATTCGCTTCCGCTGAGCCTTATGTACTGTAATAGCATATGCATGATCTATTTGGTCTAAGTCTGCATATGAATACCATGCTTTTTTGTCATCATCAAATTTTATTACTATTTCTTTGTCCATCTCGTTTATATCTATAATAGTACCGAACTCACCATTGAATACTCCTGAACCTGCCTCGTTTGTTTTTCCATCTCTTTCCCAGAATATTTCATAATTATTTTTTATTTGCATAATCCTATCGCCTTGTCTATATACTACATCTCCAAATTTCTTTTCTTTTTTTGTAGTTTCAAATGGATTAACATTGTTTTGTATTATTTGGTTTAGTTCTTTTGTTCCTAAGTTTCCCTTTTTCGTAGGTGTTATAACTTGTATGTTTTTTATAAAATCATAGTTACCATATTTTTCTAATCTACCAGTACAAAGTGACACTACTTGCCTTATTATATTTTCTTTGTTATTTTCTTGTATAAAGAAAAAGTCTTGCAAAAGCTCTTCTTCGTTTTCTTGCTTTACCCCAATAAAGCTTTCTCCTTCATTTACCTTATGGCTATTTAGTATTATTTTGCTTTTTGCAGCTTGTCTAAAAATTTTGTTTAGTGTTACAACTGGAACTTGTTCTGATGCAATAATGTCTTTTAATACATTTCCAGGTCCAACAGATGGTAATTGATTTTCATCTCCTACTAAAATTAGCTTTGTTCCATTATATAAGGCTTTCATTAGGTAATTCATTAAAAACATATCTATCATAGATGCTTCATCTACTATAACTATATTTGCATCTATTGGAGTAACCAATAAGTCTGGATTTATTTCATCTTCTGATGCAAATTTTCCTATTTCTAACACCCTATGCAATGTTTTAGCTTCTTCCCCTGTAGCTTCTGTCATTCTTTTTGCAGCTCTTCCTGTTGGAGCACATAATGTTATTTTTAGCTCTTCTACTTTATATAAATCTATTATGCTTTTTATTATTGTAGTTTTTCCCGTACCAGGTCCACCTGTTATAACACATACATTGTTATTGTTTACAAGTTTTACAGCCTCTTTTTGTTTTTCTGACAATTCTATGTTTTGTTCTTTTTCTATTTTTTTTAATTTTCTATCTAAATTTTCTACTTTATTTATATTACTATATTCTCTTAGTTCTATTAATTTTTCGGCTATATTTTTTTCTGCTTTATAATATGTTGCTAAGTAAATCCAGTCTTCTTTTTCTCTTTCTTCTATATAGATTTCTTCTTTTGCTTTCATGCTAATTAACGAGCTATCTATTGCATCTTCGCTTACACCTAATAAATCTTTTGAAAATGCTACTAAATTATCATATAAAACGGCACAATGCCCATTATATGTTGCCCTTAACAAACCGTATTTTATACCACTTCTTATTCTTTTTTCATTGTCATATTCCATACCGACTTTAAGTGCCATTTTATCTATTTGAACAAAGTCTACTTTATTAGATAACTCTACTAACAAATATGGGTCTGCTTCTATTTTTTCTATTGCATTTTCTCCCAATTTTTTATATATCCCTTGTGCACTTTGTGGACCAAGTCCAAACTTTTCTAAATATGTAACTAACTGCCAAAGTTCCCAATTTTCTATAAATTCTTGTGCTATTTCTATTGCTTTTTCGGATGATATTCCTTTTATTTGTGCTAGTTTTTCTGGCTCTAATTTAAAAACATTAATTGTATTTTCTCCAAAAGTTTCTACAATTTTTTTAGCTGTTGCTGGTCCTATTCCTTTTATCATACCATTTGCTAAATATCTTTCTAATGAGTCCAATGTTTCTGGCAATACTTTTTTAAATGTTTCTACTTTAAATTGCCTACCATATTCTTGATGTTCTACAAATTTGCCTGTTACCTCTATTGTATCGTTTTTATTTACAAATGGTAAGTAGCCTACTATTGTTGTGGCTTCTTCTTCTGTTTCAAATGCTGCTATGCAATACCCATTTACCTCATTTTTATATATTATTTCTGTTACTTCTCCCTTAATTTCCAATTAAAAAACCTCTTTTTGCTATTTTTCCTTATTGTATAATTTTTATGGCATTTTTGCAACTAGTTTTATTTAGTTATATTCATATTTGTGGCATATTCAGTTAATATATTTCCATATTTCTCTTATTTTCTTACTTCGTCTATATTATCTATGACTTCTTTACACTCTCTCCAATCTGCTACTTTTATACAATCATAATCTTTACCTATGTTGTTTATAATCTTTTTTGTGTCATCTGTAGAATTTAAATCTGTAACTATTATATCTTTCACATATTCTTCTTTTCCATATAGAAGTCTAAATAATATACTTCTTAAAAAACCTTCTATTTTCTTTTCTTGATTTTTAGCAGCAATAATTACATATATTCCATCTGTTTTAAATCTTGTGTATGTATATGTGTAAATAATTGTTTTTATTATCTCAAATAAACCATAGAGTGCAAGCACCCATAAAATACCATTTAAAATAAAGTCAGACATAATAAGCCTCCTAATATTTTTATTATAGATATTATATGTGTTTTAACCCATTTTGGTTCTTTTACAAAATATAAACATCACTCAAATATATAAGTGGTTTTGCAGTACCGCGCAGCGATTAAACGTAGCGTAAGCGAAGTGCGATTTGAGCAACTGACATTTAAAAATCAACATAAAAATGAAATTT
>CAJMQM010000011.1 GCA_905215615.1 uncultured bacterium
CAAAAGTTCATTTCCATCTCCATCTTGATTTAAAGGTTCATCTATTGATATTTCTCCTTTTATTTTATTACTTCTTCTTAAATACATTAAAATTTCATTTTCTATACATCTTGAAGCATATGTTGCAAGTTTTATGTTTTTGTCTACATTAAATGTATTTATTGCTTTCATTAAACCAATTGTTCCTATTGAAATTAGGTCTTCTATTCCTATTCCAGTATTCTCGAATTTTTTTGCTATATAAACTACAAGTCTTAAATTTCTTTCTACTAAAACTTGTCTAAGTTCTTCTTGCCCCTCAGATATTTTTTTAAGAGTTTCCTCCTCTTCTTCTGGAGTAAGTGGTGGTGGCAGTGTTTGACTTCCGCCTATGTAATATATAGGTAAATTATCTATATCTTCTATTTTTATGTACTTAGCATATATTGCATTTATACTAGACCTTAGTATTTGTAGCAAATTCACTTTCATCTCCCCTTTCTAGTATATCTAAGCCTATTAAAGCAGAATATTTTTCATTTTTTGAAAATTTTCCATCATATATACCTATTATTACATTTTCTATTTCTTCTATATTATCGTTTATTTCTATTTGTACTTTATCTGTTTTAAACCCTATTAGCATACCATTTTGTTTTCCAACTGATTTAAATGGAATTATTTTTAGTTTAGAAAAATACTCATTTCTTTCTTCTTCGCTTATTTGTAAGTTTTCATCACCTCCTAACACTTTTTCTAAATTATCTAATATATTTATAGGAATTATTTTACACATTTTATCTTTTTGTACTAATATAACTGGCATTTGACTTATTGGGTCTCTTAGCAGATTTCCTGTGTCTAGCATAGCTATTACATTTGTTTCTTTTTCTTTAAAAAATATTGCTACCTCATATAGTACACTTTTTTTAGTTATTTTTCCTTTTACTATCTTAAACGCTAAGTATGTAAGTACAAATCCAACTAATGCTCCTATTATTGCAACTTTAATAGGATATGTTCCTATATATACTCCATTTTTCATTAGAATATCTTGTGGTTTTATTATATAAAGAAGTGCAAATGCACACCCTCCAAATACAAATGATACTACATAAAATAATAGTAATTCTTTTAAACATACTTTTATATTTTTTGGATTAAATGCTATATGTACCATAGAAATTGATAAAATTATTTTTGCAATTAAAGTAGAATAAATCGGAATAATATTCATGTATGAAATTATTGCATATGCTCCACCAATTATGCTAGATATTATTATTCTTAAATGTTTAATTTTTAATTTCATAATATAGCCTGTTGCAAATAGTATTATATAGTTCATGCACATATTTTCTATTAATATAACATCTAAGTATACTGTCAAAGTTTTTCTCCTTTTATTTTTTTAATTTTCTAACTATACAAGTTATATCTTTTGTGCATACTAGATTTACTTTTTGTACTGTTTCAATTTTTCCACTAAATTTACTTAAATTATATTGCTTTAGTTGATATAGTAATTTTACAACCTTCTTTCTTAAAAAGCTGTCGTTTTATAGGCATAAAAAAAAGAAATAATCTACAAATTGTGATTATTTCTTTTTATAACTTGTTTATTTATTTGCTTTTTTACAAATTATTTATTTATCCCCTTATTTTTTCTTAAGAAAGATGGAATATCTAAATTGTCTGATGAATTTGAATTATCTGCTGACATAGGAATTGAGTTTAATTTTCTGTCCCATGCCTTGTCTATTATATCTCCTACTGGTGTTCCAGAAGATAATGGATTTCTATCGTTTTCAAAACCTGTTGCAATAACAGTTACTAAAATGTCTTCGTCTAAACTTTCGTCTATAACAGCACCGAAGATAATGTTAGCTTCTGGGTCTACACTGCGTTGAATTAGTTCTGCTGCTGTGTTTACTTCGTGTAATCCTAGGTTTGTTCCACCTGTGATGTTAATAATAACACCTCTTGCACCTTCTATTGATGTTTCTAGTAATGGACTTTGAACTGCTTGTTTTGCAGCATCTTCTGCTCTGTTTTCTCCAGATGCTCTACCAATTCCCATGTGTGCCATACCTGTATTTAGCATTATTGTTTTAACATCTGCAAAGTCTAAGTTTACTAATCCTGGAATTGCTATTAAGTCTGATATACCTTGTACACCTTGTCTTAATACATCATCTGCCATTTTGAAGGCTTCTATAATTGATGTTTTTCTATCTATTATTTGTAGTAATTTATCGTTTGGTATAACAACTAGTGTGTCTACTTTACCTTTTAAGCTTTCTATTCCTCTTTCTGCTTGTGATAGTCTTTTCTTTCCTTCAAATGTAAATGGTTTTGTAACAACACCTATTGTTAATATTCCCATTTCTTTTGCTGCAGCTGCTACTATTGGTGCTGCACCTGTACCTGTTCCTCCACCCATTCCGGCAGTAACAAATACCATGTCTGCTCCGCGTAATGCTTCTGCTATTTCTGCTTTACTTTCTTCTGCTGCTTGTGCTCCAATATCTGGGTTTGCTCCAGCTCCTAGTCCTCTTGTAATTTTTTCACCTATTTGTATTTTAGTTGCAGCTTTTGATACTAATAATGTTTGTCTATCTGTGTTAACTGCAATAAATTCTACTCCCTTTATTCCAGAATCAACCATTCTGTTTACTGCATTGTTTCCAGCGCCACCTACACCTATAACTTTGATGGTTGCTGTTCCATCTAGCATTGTGTTATCATCCATATTGTTATTATCCATCAACATAAAGTCTATTCCTCCTCTTTAATACTATATATATTTTTTAAAATTAATAACTGATTTTTAACTATAAAAGAATTCTTTTATTCTTTCTACAATATTTTTAAATATGTTTTCTTTTGAATCAGCATCTATACTACTTGACACAGTTCTTACAAATGGTTTAGAAGCAATATATCTTACTAAAGAATATGCTGTTCTATATTCTGGTTTTATTGTACTTACTAATCTACCAGTTGCAATTTTTACAGGTATGTTTAGTATAATTTTTCCTGCAACATCGCTTTTGCTTATTGTTGTAATTCCTTGCCCTGATAATACCACGTTGTTTATTCTTGATTTTATACCTTTTGTAGTTATATCTTTATTTACTAAAGAAAATATCTCTTCTATTCTTGCTTCTATTATTTCTATTAGTTCTGAGCTTTTTATAACTTTTTTAGAATCATCTTTATATGTAGTTAATAATATCTCATTATCATTATCTATATATGATTTCATTGCTAAACTATATTGTTTCTTTAATTTTTCAGCTTCGTCCTCTGAAATTCCAAGAACTATTGATATATCGCTTGTAATGTTGTCTCCTCCAAGAGGAATTGTATTTGTGTATATAAAATTATTACCATCAAATACTCCAAGTTCGGTATTTCCTGCACCTATATCTATTAATAAAACATTGTCTGTTAGTTCGTTTGCATCTAGTATTAAATTTCTTTCTGCTAAGCTTACAGGTATTAGTCCATCTATATCAATATCTACTTTTTTAAATATGTTTGCAATTTTTCTTATATATTCTTTGTCTGCTAATATTACTTGTGCATTTAATGTAAATGATGCACTTAAGCTTCCTATTGGGTCTTGTACTATTTTACCATTGTCTAAAATAAATTCATCTTCTACAATATCAATTAGTTGTTTGCCTTCTGGTATTGTTATATCTTTAACTTGCATGATAGAAGATGATACATCTTTTGCGGAAATGCCCGCATATTTATCTTTCGCGTCCTTTGTAATTGTGTTTTGCACAATTGTAACATATTGACCTGGTATAGTAACATAAGCAGAATTTATACCAAAGTTTAGTTCTGTTTCTGCATCTTTTATAAGTTTACTAATAGATAACATTATTTCTTCTTCGCTTATTATTTTACCTTTTTTTATACCACTGCACTTTTGAGTACCTGTGTATAATGTCTCGACTTGATTAAAGCTGTTGACTTCACCTATTACTAAGCTTACTTTTGAGGTGCCAATGTCCATCCCTACAATTATATCTCCTACTGCCAAGACTCATTCCTCCATTTTTTCGTCCTCTTATTACAAATTCTTTTCCAATGTTAATACTTGTCTAAGAATATTACATTTTTCAAAAAAAGTCAATAGAATTTGTCGTATTTTTGTAATATTTTTGTAAAATTTTCGTAACATTAATTTATATCTTTATTTTGTAATTTCTTCACTAGGCTGTTCCGACGCATTTGCAGGTTTCTCTTCTTTTTTTACTGCTTTTCTATTTGACCATTTATCTAAATAATATCTTCTTATACTTGCAAAATTGTTGAACATCCTTCCCACAAATACTACTATTGCAGCAAGGTATATATCTACATTTAGTTTTTGACCTAAAATTGTTAGTAATATTGAAAGTATTGCATTCCCAAAAAAACCTGTTACAAATATTTTTAAGTCAAAGTTCTTTTTTAATAGAGAGTTAATTCCTCCAAAAACGGAATCAAGTGCTGCTATTATTGCTATTGCCAAATAGCCTGAATATGTATATGGAATAATTGGTGCATATATTCCTATTAATGCTCCTACTAAACAACCAATAATAATTGCTATTAAAACCATTATTCTTCATCCTCCTTTTCGTATGCATAGTTAAATTTCATATCTCCATCGTATTTTGGTATTTGTATTTCTCTTCTTTGTTCTACTTTTACTATTATACCATCACTTGTATATCTATCTACAAAACCACTATCTTTTAAACTAAGTATACTTGTTAAATAAGTTTGGTCTCCTATAGCTTTTACCTCATATGGTGATGCTATTCTTTTTGCTCCATTTACTATTATATATGAATTATTAATTTCTACAATCTCTGATGAATTTATTATTCTAGAACCGTTTATTGATATTGCTTCTGCTCCTGCATATTTTAGCTCATTTACTAAATCTACTAAATATGATGCTACTACTTCTCTGTCTCCATCTTCTAATGTAACAATAACTCCTGGTCCTTTAACATTTGTTTTTCCAAGTATCATATTAGTTTGTTGAAGCTCGCTGTCTACTAAGTTTTTAGTTTCTTGCTCATCATTTGCTTTTTGCTCATATTCTGAAATTTTGTTATTTGTTTCATCTAGTTGCTCACTTGCTTCATTATATTTTGTTGTCCACTCTGATAAAGCAGTTCTTAGCTCTGACTCTCTCATTGTTTCTATTGCAGTTACATCTGTTTCTTCTACTGTTTTAAATTGTACTAGTATTGTTGCTATTAGTACAACACAGATTAAAGCAATTATAATATATAAAACTATTTTGTTAATCTTTTCTTTGTCCAAATTTTTCAGTCCTTTCTAAGAAATTAATCAGCATTTTGTAGGTATTTTGTTGTTATAACACCTGTATATTTTTCTACAGTTAATCCATCTGATTTTTTTACATCAACTATAGCACCATCATTTCTCATTAAGTCTAAATACCCATCTGGTATATTTAAGGAGCTTTCTAGTGTGGCAGATGAGCCTATCGCTTTAATTACATATGGCGATCCTATTTTTTTATTGTTTATTTTTATTATTATTCCCTCACATGTAATTGCAGATGTTTGAACTATTCTTTCTCCGTTTATTGATATTGCTTCTGCTCCTGCATTTTTTAATGCATTTACTACTTCTAGTAAATCTGAATTATGTACTACAACATCTCCTCCAACTACTATTGAAGGACTTAGTAAGTCTGAGCTGTTACTTTTTCCATCTTTTAGTGTTACTATTACACCTTCGCCAGTAACATCTGTTTTACACAAAAGCATATTGTTTAAGCTTAGCTCTTCTTGTTTTTCTTTAGCTTCACTATCATCTTTTGTTGCATCTTCCCTTACTTTCTCTAATCTTTTAGTAGCAGACTGTAATTCTTCATATGCGTTGTCATATTTTTCTTTCATCCTTAGAACTTGGTCTCTTAAGTCGTTTTCCTCCATTGTTTGTGCTACTGTAGAATTTGAATTGTTTGTAGTTTTTATTTGTACAAATATTGCTATGGTTAGTACAAAACACACAATTCCTAATGTAACTGCTGCTACAATTTTTTTATTAAAATTCACTAGCGGTCTTCCTCCTTATAATTATACTTTCTTTCTAAATATTGCACCTTTGTTTTCTAAATCTGTATTAACAAAAATTTCTCCTTCGTCTTTTTCTTTGCTAATTATATCTGAAATATATAGCATTTTTAATGCTAAATTTGTAGTATCTCCTATGTGTACTGTTTTCTTTTCATCTTTCATTTCAATTATATAATCATCTTTGCTTGTTATATCTACTTTATTAATTAAGTTGTTTAAATTGTTTGATTTAGCAGACTCTACAATTTTTAACACATCTCCAAGTTTTTTTAAATCCTCTACACATAGTCTATTTCCAACTTTTATATCTTCTTCACTTGTTGAAATTCCTACTATAACTGGCATACTTTCGTCCATTTCTGTCATCTCAAGCATATATCCTTGGTTGTTAATTAACATATACATATTTGATACATTAATTTGATATGTAGGTATTCTTTCTGTTACAGATATTATAACTGTATCTGGTAATGCCCTTTTTATTTCTACTGTATCTATATAAGCATTTTGCTTTATTTTGTCTCTAATTTCCTGTTTATTCATTTTAAATATGTTTTCATCTTTTTTTAATTGTGATAAGCTTAAAATTTCTTCACCAGATATTTTCTCGTTTCCATTAACATTAATCTCTGTTATATTAAATATTGGTGATAGTAAGAAATATGCTATTCCACCTAAAACAATAAATATTATCATTAGTATTTTTATTGTTTTAAATATTTTTCTCCTTTTTTTCTTCTTTTTTTCCTTTTCTTTAGGAGATTCATATCCCATTATTTGCTCATCATCATATAATTTTTCGCTAACACTTATTTCTTTACTTTTTACACTAGTATTATTTTTCTTTTTGGTATTACTTGAAGTTTTACTATTTGCTTGTTTTTTCTTTGTTTGATTACCAGAGGTATTCTTACTGTTTTTCTTATTTTTATTTGATGTATTTTCTTTACTAGTTGATTTATTATTGTTTCTTTTTTGAGTATTTTTCTTTTGCTTTTTTACAGGCTTGTCCTCAATTCTTTTTAAGCCAATAATTATTTCATTATCAAAATCTATTGGCTCACTTTCTTTTTTCTTAGATTTCTTTTTTTTAGGAGTTGGTTTCTTTGTTGCTTTACTAGATGTAGTTTTTTTATTTTCATTTTTTTCTTCTCCTAAATAAAAGAAATCTAAGTCTTCTTTTTCTTTTGCTTTTTTTGCCATTTACTCACCTTCTTTTACAATAATATTTGTTCCTAATGTTCTTAATTTTTTATCTAAACCTTCATAACCTCTTAATATATGTTCTACGTTAGTTACCTCTGTAATACCATTTGCCACTAACCCTGCTAATACCATTGCTGCACCACCTCTTAGGTCTGTACTTTTTACTTTTGCAGCTGATAGCCTTTTTACACCTTTTATAATTGCTGTTTTTCCTTCTGTTGTAATTTTCGCTCCCATTTTATTAAGCTCTTGGGTATATTTGTACCTATTTTCAAATATATTTTCTACAATAACAGATGTGCCTTTTGCAGTTGTAAGCATACTTGCAAATATAGATTGCATATCTGTTGGAAAACCAGGGTATGGCATTGTTTTTATATCTACTGCTTTTAACTTTTTTGCTCCATTTAATGTTAATTCATTTTTTCCTTGCTCTATTTTGCATCCACACTCTTCTAGTTTGGCAATAACAGGACTAATATGATTTACATTTACATTTGTTAATTTTATCTCTCCACCTGTAGCTGCCGTCATACAAAGTAGTGTTCCCGCTTCTATTCTATCTGGCATAACTGTATAGCTAATGTTTTTTAATGTTTTTACTCCTGTAATTTTTATTACTTTAGTTCCTGCTCCTTCTACATTTGCACCCATTTTGTTCAAACAGTTAGCTAAATCCACTATTTCTGGCTCCATTGCTGCATTTGTAATCTTAGTAGTTCCTTCTGCAAAAATAGCTGCAAGAATAATGTTTTCTGTTGCTCCTACACTTGGAAAATCCAAGTTAATATCTGCATTTAATATTTTATCACATTTACATACAATAAATCCATAGTTTTCCTCAATATTTATTCCCATTTTTTTAAAAGCACTTAAGTGAAGGTCTATTGGTCTTGCTCCAATATCACATCCACCTGGGTATGAGAACCTTGCTTCTTTAAATCTACCTAATATTGCACCTGCTAAAACAACTGTAGACCTCATTTGGCTCATTAAATGTTCTGGTATTTCTTTGTCTATCATATTTTTTGAATTAATTTCTATTTTACCATGACTTTTTTTTACTTTGCAACCTAAGTATTTTAATATTTCTAAAGTAATTCTTGTGTCTCTTATATCTGGTATATTGTATAGTTTAGTAGTACCTCCATTTAAAATTGTAGAAGCAATAATAGGAAGTGATGCGTTTTTAGAACCTGACACGCTTACTTCCCCTTTTAGTTTTCTACCGCCTTCTATTATGTAACTAGACATTTTATTCACCCTTTCGATTTTATTTATGCTATATATTATGTTTCCTTTACGTAAAAAGTGAATATGCTTTTTGTGTCATGTAAAATTTCAATAAATTAAAAATTTTTTTATTCTTTTTTATACAAAAAATAAGAACTAGGATTCACTTCATTTACTTTACCTAATTCTTATTATTTATAACTACTGCTTGATTAACAGTACCTTTAATTAAAAACTATTATTAATATACTAATTATACAATCAAATTTTAATATTATGCGACTTTTTCTTTATAATTTACAATTGTTACTTCTGTTGCTAATTGTTTCAATTGATTTACGATTTTTTCAATGTTTTCTGCTGTTTCATCATTAAAGTATTGTTCTCCACATTGAGTGCATACTTTTGCTGGAACTCCTTTAATAATAATAATTGTATTTTCTAAATCAACTACATAATTTACTTTTTTTCTTCTAAATTTCCTTTACACATAAAACAATTCATTATTTTTCCCTCCTCGTTTTCATATCTTCTCCCCATTTTTCTGTATTTGGATAATATGCAATTATTTTTTTAAATTTTTTTGTGTTCTATTTAAAGGTATTTGCCTACCTCTCTAATAACGCCTTTTCAATTTTATCTATATTCTCTATGGTTTCCACATAGCCTCTATCATAGCAAAAGTCTATTTTCTTTATATCAAAAACACTAGCAGAAGCAACATCTACTTTTAATATATAGTCACTATCAATAATTCTTTTTGAATCTCTATCATCAAAAACTATATCTATACATCTCATAAATATATCTATGGCATTTCTAGGGTTTGCTTCTTTATATGGAGGAAATGTTACTGTAAGTGTTTTATCTACTCCTAATTTTTTCAATTCTTCTACTGGTATATTGTCTAGAACTCCCCCATCTACAAATTTGTATTTTCCATATTCAAATGGTGAAAAGACTCCAGGATAACTACAACTTGCCCTTACTGCTTTTCCTATTTCCATGTCTGTTATATATTGTACATTATCTTCTTCTACTATTGCATATTCCCCATTTTCTTCATTTACTTTACTTATTTTCTTAGGCTCAGTTATAATTCTATTTGTAAAAACATACTTTTTTCCTTCTTTTATATCTACTGTTGGTATTGCTATTGGCATTTTTAAATCTTTTAAATATTTAATTCCTTTTAATCTTGCACACTCATCTACTGCATCTTCTATGGCTTCTCCTGAAATAAACCCTGTTCCAAATATACTTTTTGTAGACTTAAATCCTGTTAATATATATTTTGGGTCTGCCTTTAAAATACTTTTTGCAAAATATTTCATAAGCTTAAATATTTCGTCTGTATTATATTCCATTGCATATAAAGCTGCTATTATACTCCCTATGCTTGTTCCTGCTATAGCCTCAACTTTTATATTGTTTTCTTCTAATGCTTTTAAAACGCCAATATGTGTTGCTCCTTTAACTCCTCCACCAGATAAAGCAATACCAATTTTCATTACACATTACCTCTTCACACTTATTTTTTCCTATTATACCCAATTTTCATTTTTTTGTAAACTATTGAATTTCAAAATTAGTATAATTTTAGATTAGTTAACATTTAATTTGATGTTATTTCTTATATTATTAGAATATTACTTTTATATTGTATTTTAAATGCTTTTATTTTTAGATATACTTTATCATAACCTATAATAATATTTTTAGTTATTTTTTTCTTTAAGCATATTTATTGTAAATTTGGGTATAATTCTCAAATATAGAATAATTGTATAATTTTCAGTAAATATGTATTCAGATAATAGGTTTATAGGTAAAACCTTTATTAAAAACCTAAATATATTTTTATAAAAGGAGTTTTTTATGTACCCTGAACGTAAATATTTTGGCTATAAAGATGAAAATTGCAAAACACCTTCTACTTTTCCACCTCAACATCAAAGTGTACAGCCTGGTATGGAATATTTAATGAACCCTCAGCCTATTTTTGAAGACCCAGACTATGTTCCTTCTAATAAATTAAAAAACAAAGTCGCACTTATTTCTGGTGGAGATAGCGGAATAGGAAGAGCTATTTCTATTCTATTTGCTAAAGAAGGTGCAGATATTGTAATTGTTTACTTAAATGAAAAACAAGATGCTCAATATACTAAAAGTTGTATAGAAGAGTTAGGTAGAAGATGTATTATTATTGAAGGAGATTTAAAAAACGAGAAATGTTCTAAATTTGTTGTAGACAATACTATAAATGCATTTGGAAAAATTGATATTTTAGTTAATAATTGTGCTGTGCAGTTTCCTCAAAATAGTATTTTAGATATTACAGTATCACAATTAGTTAATACTTTTGAAACCAATTTTTATTCATATTTTTTCTTAACAAAAGCTGTGCTTCCACATTTAATGGCAAACTCAAGTATTATAAATACTGCTTCTATTACAGCTTTTGCTGGTCAAAAAGAATTAATAGATTACTCTGCTACAAAAGGTGCTATTGTTAGTTTTACAAAATCTCTTGCCCTTTCTTTAGCAGATATGAAAATTAGAGTTAATGCTGTTGCTCCTGGTCCTATATGGACACCTCTTATTCCATCTAGTTTTAGTGAGCAAAAGGTTGAAGTTTTTGGTACAGATGTACCTTTGAAAAGAGCCGGAGAACCTTTTGAGGTAGCACCTGCTTATTTATATTTAGCTTCAGATGATTCTAGATATGTTACTGGTCAAATAATTCACGTAAATGGTGGAACTATTGTATAGACTGTATATTGAAAAATAAGAAATTAGGGTTTATGCCTAATTTCCTATTTTACTTTTTTTCGTTATTAATTTTATTATCATTTGAAACTATTTTTATAATTACTGACTTACATTTTGCGTATTACTATCTTCCTGATTATTTGTATCTTCTTGCTCATTTGTAGTAGTTATTTCGTTTGAGGTACTATTTTCGGTTGTTTCTGTATTATTTGTGTTTTCGTTTTGTGATACTTGTGGGTATGTATCCATTTTAATTATGTCCATCTCTGAAGTATAGTTATTATTTCCATATGCAAAAATTATATATAATTCTCCATTTGCTCCCAAGAAGAAATTATGCATATTTTCAATATCATATATAGGACTTTCTAGGTCTCTTTTATATGTTTCATAACCCGCATTTGTTAAAACTTCCTCTTGCTTACTTGCTTCTGTAGTAACTTCTTGTACTTTTGCATTTATCTCATCTTTTGTAAGTCCATATGGTTCTATAACATCTGTTAATTCTATGCTTCGTTTTGTAACTAAATTATAATTATATGTTTGAATAATTACTCTTTGAGGATTATTACCTTCTTTTAAAGATGACTTAATTACTACAGATAAAATATTTCCATTTATATAAGCTTGATAACTAATATCGTATAAAACTCTTGTGTTTGCACTAGTGTCTATAGTTATTTCGTTATTTGTTTGATTATTTTGAGTACTGCTTCCGCTTCCTGCCATAATTTGGTTTGCTTTATTTATAAATGTTTGTTGTGTAGTATTGTTAAATTCTGTTGCTACATCTCCTTTAATATTAAATACAGGAATATTAAGGTCCATTTCATATGATGCTTGATTTTGCACCATAGTAATTGGGTATATTATTTCTTTGCTACTATCTACTTTTTCTATATTGTCTGTGTTATACCCTTTTTTATCTAGCTTGTTTGTAAATAATTCATTAAATTTAGATTTTATCTCTTCTTGTGTTTCTTCCTCTTCTTGGCTAGATTTATCTGGCAATACATTTTCTTGACCTACATTTGTAGCATCTTGCTTGAAAAATTGGTAATATACTCCCATTACTAATGCAATAACGCAAATTATTGTAATTACTATATATAATACTATCGGCTTTTTCATATTGCCTACTTCCTTTCAATAATTAAATATTTATTAATAATAGCTATTTACAGCTATTTTGTGTTAAAATATTATGCATACAATTATATTATAACATTTTATTTTGAAAAACACAAATTAAATTGACTATATCGCAATTTTGCGGTATTATAATAGTGTATAATAAATTAAGTTAGGAGAATAATTAATATGTTATGTTCAAACTGTAAGAAGAATACAGCGGTAGTTTTTATAAATAAAAAAAATAGTAATGGCAACCAAGAATTAGAAGGCTTATGCTATGACTGTGCAAAAAAATTGGGAATCAATCCATTTGATACTTTAATGAAGCAAGCTAATTTAACAGAAAAAGACTTAAATGATATGACAAACCAATTTGAGGAAATGTTTAAAGATATGACTGAAAATATGAATTTACCTGAAATGAATCCAGATGATATTTCTAAAATTTCTAATGAAGAAGTTAATGGAGAAAATTTAGATGGTAATGAAAATACATCAAATGGATTTGGTGCAATACCTTTAGGTTCTATTTTTTCTAATATGTTTGGTATGCAAGATGGTGGTAATGCAGAAGAATCACAAGAAGATTTAGGTAATTCTTCAAATGAAAGAAAGAAAATTAAAGTAGATAAGAAAAATAAAAAGAGAAAAGCTTTAGATACATTTGGAACAAACCTTACTAATAAAGCAAGAAATGGACAATTAGATGCTGTTATTGGAAGAAATAAAGAAATACAAAGAATAATTCAAATTTTAAATAGGCGTTCTAAAAATAATCCATGCTTAATTGGTGAACCAGGTGTTGGTAAAACAGCAATAGCACAAGGTTTGGCTATTAGAATTGCAGAAGGTAAAGTTCCTGCAAAGTTATTAAACAAAGAAGTATACTTATTAGATATGACAGCAGTAATTGCTGGTACTCAATTTAGAGGTCAATTTGAAGCAAGGATGAAATCTATAATAGATGAGTGTAAAAATTTAGGTAATATAATTTTAGTTATAGACGAAATCCATAATATAATTGGTGCTGGTGATGCTGAACACTCTATGAACGCAGCAAATATTTTAAAACCATCTCTATCTAATGGCGAAATTCAACTAATTGGTACTACTACTTTAAAAGAATATAGAAAATATATAGAAAAAGATAGTGCATTAGAAAGAAGATTTCAACCAGTTATTGTAGAAGAGCCATCTGCAGATGATGCAATAGAAATATTAAAGGGAATTAAAAAATATTACGAAGATTTCCATAAGGTTAAAATATCTAATGATGTTATAGAGCAAGCTGTTAAAATGTCTGAAAAATATATTCATGATAGATTTTTACCTGATAAGGCAATAGATATTTTAGATGAGGCTTGTTCTAGAATAAACTTAAATAATAAAGAACTATATCAGTTGGAAGTACTAAAAAATCAATTAAAATCTGTACAAGAAGAAAAAGAAGAAGCTGCACTTGCAGATTCTACAGAGGATTATAAAAAAGCTGCTGAGCTTAAAGCTAAAGAGTGTAGCCTAACAGAGCAGATAGATGCAATTAATAAAAAAGTAAAACTAAAAAATCTTACAATTCAAGATATTGCAGAAGTAATAGAAAGCTGGACTAAAATACCTGTTACAAAAATAACAGAAGCTGAAACTCAAAAATTATTAAACTTAGAAGCAAACCTACATAAGAGAATTATTGGTCAAAACGAAGCTGTAGAATCAGTTGCAAGAGCTATAAGAAGAAATAGAGCAGGATTAAAAAGTACTAAAAGACCACCTTCTTTTATATTTGTTGGTCCTACAGGTGTTGGTAAAACAGAACTTGCTAAATCATTAGCATATGAAATGTTTGGAAATGAGAACTCTATAATAAGACTTGATATGTCTGAATATATGGAAAGTCACTCTACTTCAAAATTAATAGGTTCTCCTCCAGGTTATGTAGGTTATGATGATGCTGGACAATTAACTGAAAAGGTTAAAAGAAACCCATATTCTATTATATTATTTGACGAAATTGAAAAAGCACATGCAGATGTATTTAATATTTTACTTCAAGTATTAGATGATGGACGTTTAACAGATGCTCAAGGAAATACTATTAGCTTTGAAAATACTATTATTATAATGACCTCTAATGCAGGCTCTAATACTAATACAAATTCTATAGGTTTTGGTGGTAGTTCAGTTAGCAAGAATAAAATTTTAGAAAGCTTGAAAGAAACTTTTAGACCTGAATTTTTAAACAGAATTGATGAAATAGTGTTATTTGAGCAACTTACTTCTGAGCAATTATTGCAAATAACAGATTTAATGTTAAATGATACTCAAAAGGCATTATCAAATAAAGATATTTTAATGGAAGTAAGTTTAGATGCTAAGAAGTGGCTACTTGAAAAAGGTACTGATATTAAATATGGCGCTAGACCTTTAAGAAGGGCTATTCAAAGATATATAGAAGACGAACTTTCAGACATGATATTAAAATCTGAGTTATTAAACGGTCAAACTGTTTTAATAGATGTTGATACTGATAACAAATTAAAATTTATAGTAAAATAGGAGAAATTTATGAAACATTTGCCAAATATTTTAACAATTATACGTTTTTTATTAATACCAT
The DNA here is from genome assembly GCA_905215615.1 of uncultured bacterium. Lineage (GTDB taxonomy): Bacteria > Bacillota > Clostridia > TANB77 > CAG-508 > CAG-273. The sequence continues at coordinate 15,061 of CAJMQM010000011.1, forward strand.
TTATAATTTACTTTTTAGCAACTAATCAATATATTATAGGTGTTATATTGTTTGTTATATCTGGAATAACAGATGTTGTAGATGGTGCAATAGCTAGGAAATTTAATTTTATAACAGACTTTGGTAAGTTAATGGATCCACTTGCAGATAAATTAACTCAAATATCTGTACTTGCTACACTAATGTTTAAAGACATTATTCCTGTATGGATTTTAGCCATAGTAATTATTAAAGAAGCTGTAATGATAGCTGGTGCATCTTTCCTTTATGGAAGAGATGTAGTAGTTTCTAGTAAATGGTTTGGAAAATTAGCTACTGTGTTATTCTTTATAGCAATTGTATGTTCTTGCTTTATATCATACTATAATACATCTGTATCAATAGAAAATCCGCTTCCAGATTTTGCACAATACATATATTATTTGGCATTAGCTTCATCTATTTTCTCTTTGATAATGTATTTTCTTACATTTACTAAAAAGGGTTATATTAAAAAAGAGGACTTTAAACTACAAAATAAATAATTATCAAAAACGTTTAAAGTTTGTAATAGATACTGCTTATTATTATAAAAAGAGAACTTATTAAATCTTAATAGGTTCTCTTTTTATATATTATAATTTATTATTACTTACTCAAAATCTTCTAATACACTATTAAGTCCTGTTTGTCCTACTGCACTTATTCCCTCTTTTAATTTTAGTATATCAATTTCTGGTAAATATTGTGTTTGAATTTCTGTATCTTTTTCAAATATTTCTTCTCCTTCTTCATTTAATCTATATATTCCTAAAACCCCATTATGTTCTTTTACTATATAGTGGTCTTCACATATTCCTTCATATTCTTTATATATTACAATTTCATATGGAGAATACCCCTCTAAAGTCCAATTTGAATATGCTTTTTCCACATCTTCTTCACTTTTGTTAATAAGTTCTCTTGGAACATCCTCTTCTTCCTTTTTTAAATGATCACACTTTTTATAATACTCTTTCTTTATTACCTTAGCATTTGGAGATACTTTTTCATCAACAGTAGATGTTTGTATAGTATTAAGTTCATTGATATTGTTGCTAGCAAGTTCAGTTTGTTCTTTTAACTCTGTTCCTTTTGTCTCGTCATTATTTTGTGCTATGGCAAATATCACTCCTATTCCTAATAAAAATATAACACTAATAGCAATTATTACCCACTTTTTCATAGCTATCACCTTGAATATAAATTCCTTTCTTGGCACAATTATGATTACTAATAATAGTAATCTAATTAAATTACTATTATTATGTAATATTTTTGTTAATTTTATACATTAATTTTCTATCATTTTATTTATTAAAACTTTCTTATTCTTATTTATTTTTATAGTAATCTCCCCATCTTTATCTGTTCTATATATTTTTATACCGCATATTTTCCAGCCTATTTAACACTCCTGTATTTGGATGTCCAAAATTATTACTTGCTCCTACTCCAATTAAAGCTATTTTTGGATTTACTAATTTTAAAAATTCCTCTATGCTTGAAGTTTTTGAGCCATGATGTGCAACTTTTAATATATCTGCTTTTAATTTATCTGTGTTTTTATACAAATTACACAATTCTTTTTCTGCAATTTCTTCTATATCTCCTGTAAACATTATCTTCGTTCCCATACAATTTAATTTTGCTACTATTGAGTTATTATTCAAAACATTAGCTTTAATAAGTTTTTTATTAGGAAATAATATTTCTAAATATGTTGTATTATCAATTTTTATATAGTCACCTTTTTCTACAATTATAACTTTACTTTTTTTATTTTTTACTATTTCTTGAAATTTTATTAAATTTTCAGACTCCTCTCCCTGTTTTGATATTATAATGTTTTCTACTTTTAAATTTTCCATTATTGTAAAAAGTCCACCTATATGGTCACTATCGAAATGCGAAATAATTATATAATCTAACTTTTTTATTTTTCTATCTAGTAAATATGGAAGCAAAGTTTTCTCCCCTACGTCGAAACTGCCGATTTCACTTCCACCTCCATCTATTAATATTCTTTTATTTAAAGGTGTAATAATTAAACATGAATCACCTTGCCCTACATCTATAAAATGAATTGTTAAATTTCTATTTATATTTGTTAGTAAGTTTGTTATTAAAATTATTACTATTAAAACTGCAATTACTGAACTAATTATTTTTTTCTTTTTTATAAAAATTTCTTTTGCTTTCTTCCAGTATACAGCTACTAATATTGTAAAATACCAAAGTGCAATAAACAATATACTTGGTGTAGTAATAATTATTTTTGAAAATGGCATACTAGCTGTAATTTCTGCTATTTTTATAATAAATTTTAACATAAGATTTAAAACAAATGCTATTACTATAGCAATAGGATTGAAAATCAAAGAAATAAAAAACATTATAAATCCAACAATTACTACAACACCTAATATGGGTCCTGCTAATACATTAGAAAAATAAAAAGTTAGTGACAAAGTATTAAAATGAAACATCATAATTGGAATAATTGCAATATTTGCACAAGTTGTTACATATATCATTTCTAAAAAGTATTTTATTATTTTATTATTTGTTTTTATAATGTTACTTACTTTATCATGTAGAAAAACAATACCTATTGTGCCCATATATGAAAGCTGAAACCCTATATCTAGTGCAGTATATGGGTTTATTATTAATAAGATTAAGGCAGATATAGCTAAATTATTATATACATCGCTTTTTCTGTATAAAAGGTCTGCTATTAACATTAGAATTGCCATAATACATGCTCTATTCACAGATGCTGTACAACCTGTTAATAACATAAACAAAATTAATAAAAAAATACTAATTATTTTTGAAAGTCTTTTTCTAAAACACATTTTATTAAATATGTAAGTAATACTTACAATAATATATGATACATTAGCTCCAGATACTGCTAAAATATGTGATAAGTTGCTGTTTCTAAAGTTTTCTTGCATATTCTCATCTATATTGCTTATATCTCCTATTAACATACCCATGCATAGCCCTGCTGTTTCTTCTGGCAATAATTTATTAATTTGTTTTTTCATTAGATTTCTTAATTTGTATATTTGTTTTAGTACAATATTTGTATTATCATGTGAAATTATTTTTATATTTTCTTGTTTAACATTTACTGTTCCATAAATCTTTTTTGTCCTTAAATATAAGCTATAATCAAAACCCATATAGTTTCTTGCACTGCTAGGTCTTTCGTATTCTAGGTAGAATTCTATTTTATCTCCGTAATTTAATTTTATATTTTTATTTTTGGATTTTTTAATGTTTAATAACATCTTAATCCCATTTTGAACTTCTATTTCATATACATCTTTATATTCTTTTTCTTCTCCCTTAGAAATAACAATTGCTGTAAAGTATTCTCCATTTGCTTCTTCCAAACTTTGATATGTTGTTTCATAATGATTATTAAGAAAATGCATATATAATGTTCCGCAAAGAAAAAACTATATTTTTAAAATATAGCCCCATTATTATTTCTAATATAAAAAAAATGGTGGCAATGCAAATTGGTCTTTTTATACTATTCTCCTTACTGCCCCCATTTTTAATTTATTAAATTATATTTTGTTATTCTTAAATAATAAATTTTTTTATTT
>CAJMQM010000012.1 GCA_905215615.1 uncultured bacterium
AATATACTCTCTACAACTTCTTGTTGTCCTCTTCCCCATGCTACTTCTATGGCATGACGAATTGCTCTTTCAACTCTGCTTGGTGTTGTGTGATATTTTTTTGATATGTCTGGATATAACTGTTTTGTTATTTGGTTAATTACATCAATATCTTCAATAGCCATTATAATAGCTTCTCTTAAATATTGGTAACCTTTAATATGTGCTAGTACTCCTACTTCGTGAATAACATTTGTTACTAATGCTTCTATATTTTCCTCACTATTTCTTCTATTTGGGTCTATATCTATATATTGTGTTTTTATCTCCTTGGTAATGAAATTGTTTCTTTGCCTTTCTGGTTGATAGTTCTTTATTTCTCTTATTCTTTTTAAAAGTAAATTAATTTCAAAAGGCTTAACAACATAATATTGGGCTCCTAAATTTATTGCTTTTTGTGTTATTTTGTCCTGTCCTACTGCAGATAAAATAATGCATATTGGCATTTTATCTATTGGAGAGTCATTAAGTTTTTCTAATACGCCTAATCCGTCTAAATGTGGCATAATAATATCTAATAATACCACATCTGGTTTTAACTCCTTAATTAATTCATATGCTTCTTCTCCATCTTTTGCCATTGCTACGATTTCCATATCGTTTTCTTTACTTAAATAGTTTGCTAAAGTCATTGCAAATTCAGCATTATCATCTGCAATTAAGACTGTAATCTTTTCGTTCAAATTCATTTCCCCCTTGTTTTATATTTGTAAATATTTTACAAATGAGATTATATTCTTTTTTCCAAAAAATTGCAATAGTTTTTGGAAATTTTTTCTATTTTTGTTGTTTTATCTTGATATTTCAATGTTTTTTCTTATATTTTTATTTTCTAAAATTGTAAATTCTACAATTTTAATTTCATTTTTTTCCATGTATCTAACTAGCTCTTCTTTTTCTTCATTTGTTGCTTCAAATTTACAAGTAATTTCTTCAAGGTACTCTGTATCTACTATATTTATGTTGCATTTTTTACAGCAATATTTAAAATTTTCAAAGTCATTATAGTTTAACTTAATTTCTCCTATAATTCCTTGTTCTTCTATTGTAATTTTTGCCTCTTCTATTGCCTTTTTTGTCGCATCCGAATATGCTTTAACTAATCCTCCTGTTCCTAATAAAATGCCACCAAAATATCTTGTAACAATAACTAATACATTTGCTAATTCTATTTTCTTTAAGATGTTTAACATTGGTGCACCTGCTGTTCCACTTGGTTCTCCATCATCACTTGATTTTTCAATAATTTCTTCATCTTTTACAATTCTGTATGCATAGCAGTTATGCCTTGCATCATAATATTTCTTTTTTACTTCTTTTATTTTTTCTTCTACACTTTCTAAAGAATTAACATAGTATATATTTGCAATAAATTTTGACTTTTTCTGCACAATTTCCGCTTCGGCATCCATATATATTGTTTTAAATTTTTCCATTTTAATTCCTTCCCGCAGTATAGCCTGTTGAATATGCAATTTGCAAATTAAATCCTCCTGTATATGCATCTACATCTATAATTTCTCCTGCAAAATATAAACCTTTAACTAATTTTGATTCCATAGTTTTTGGGTCTATTTCTTTTATGTTTATTCCTCCAGCTGTTACAATTGCTTCTTCAATTGGCCTAAATCCTTTTATTGTAACTTCAAATTTTTTTAGCAAGTTCACTAAATTTTCTCTTTCTTTTTTTGTTATCTCATTTACCTTTTTATTAGGATTTATATTAGACAATTGTATTATGGTTTCTATCATTTTTTTTGGTAATAAATCATCTAAGCTATTTTTAAATAATTTATTTTTTTCATTTGAAAAGTCTCTTAATATTCTTTCGTCTAGTTTTTCATTTGAAAGTGCTGGCTTTAAGTCTATAAATATTTTAATTTTGTTATTTTTTAGTAATTCTTCTAAGTTTTTATATCTTAGTAGATGTGCTGACCCACTAAGTATTGTAGGACCAGATAGTCCAAAATGTGTAAATAACATTTCTCCAAAGTCTTCATAAATAATTTTATTCTTTTCTGTGTCTGTAAATTTAATGCTTACATTTTTTAAACTTAGTCCTTGTAATTCTTTGCAAATTTTTAGGCTATCTCCTTTTGCTTCTAAAGGAACTAGAGAGGGCATAATGTTTGTTATTGTATGTCCTAATTCTTTTGCAATTATATAACCATCTCCAGTAGAACCTGTACCTGGGTAACTTTTTCCTCCTGTGGCTAATATAACTTTTTCACATTTTATTTTTTTCTTTTCCCCATTGTTTATGTATTCTACTGCATTAACTTTTGCATCTTCTGCTTGTATTTTTTCTACTTTAGCATTTGTTATAATTTTTACTCCTAGATTTTTTGCAGTTTTAACTAAAGCATTTCTAACATCTATTGATTTATCAGACGTTGGAAATATTCTTTGCCCTCTTTCAACTTTTACATTTACACCTTGTTTATTTAATAATTTTATAATATCTTCATTTGTAAAGTTATTAAAAGCACTATATAAAAATTTTCCATTACCAGGAATATTTTTTATAAATTCATCTATTGGTAAATTGCTTGTTATATTACATCTACCTTTTCCAGTAATTAATAATTTTCTACCCGCTTCTTTCATTTTTTCTAAAATTATTACTTCATTTTTTTCTTCTGCAGAAGATATTGCTGATAAAAGTCCAGCAGGTCCTCCTCCTACTATTACTACTTTCATTGTTTTTCCTTACAAAATTATATTTAGGTTTTAAGTTTTACCTATAAACTTTTTCTAATTATTTTGATATTTTTTAGTAAATATTGTACAAACATTATCTATATATCTTATGTTTACTTATATGTAAAAAAGCAAATATGGTATAGCTAATTTTAAACTATACTCATATTTGTTTTAATAATTAATATATTTTTGAAATTTACATTATATTTTGTATAGCTTTTAATACTCCTAATTTACCATACTGATATGTTAATCCTCCTTGCATAAATGCTGTGTATGGTGGTCTTATTGGTCCATCACAAGAAAGTTCTATTGAAGAGCCTTGTGTAAATGCACCTGCTGCCATTATAACTTTGTCTGTATAACCTGGCATGTCCCATGGTTCTGGAATTGAGTTCGCATCCACTGGTGAACCAGCTTGTATTCCTTGGCAATATTTTATTAATTTATCTGGATTATTAAAATTAATAGTTTGTACAATATCTGCTCTTTTTGCATTATATTTTGGCTCAACATCATAATTTAATTTTTCTAAGCAATAACTTGCAAATACTGCTGTTTTTAAACTTGAAGCCACAACACTTGGTGCCATAAATATTCCCTGCAAAATAGATTTTGTAATTCCCAAACTTGGTCCAACTTCTTTTCCCTCTCCAGGTACTGTTAGTCTCTCTGCAACAAGCTTTATTAAGTTTTCTTTTCCTGCTACATATGCACCATTAGGAGCTATACCTCCACCTAAGTTTTTTATTAAAGACCCTACTACTATGTCTGCGCCTATTTCTATTGGCTCTTTTGTATCTACAAATTCACAATAGCAGTTATCTATCATAATAATAACATTTTTGTCTATATTTCTTATAAATTTTATTACTTCTTCTAATTTATCTATTGTAATACTTTTTCTAGTACTATAACCTTTAGATCTTTGTATTTCAATTACTTTTACATTTCCACTTCTTAGTCTTTTTTCAATTTTTTCAAAATCGAATTCGCTATCTTCTTTTAAGTTAATCTGCTCAAAATTTACATTAAAAGACTTTAAAGAGCTTGGATTGTCTACAATTCCAATAACCTCATCTAATGTATCATATGGTTTTCCTGTAATACTTAGTAATGTATCTCCAGGTCTTAATAATGCAAACAATGTTACTGTTAAAGCATGTGTTCCAGATATAAATTGTCCTCTTACAATGCAATCTTCTGCTTTGAATATATCTGCAAATACTCTTTCTGTTGTATCTCTTCCAATATCTCCATACCCATAGCCTGTTGTACTATTAAAATGTATTTCTGAAATTTCATTTTTTTGTAGTGCCTCTAAAACTTTTAAGCTATTATATTCTTCTATTTTATCTATTTTGTTAAATACATCTTTTAATTTTTCTTCGGCTTCATTTGCCAAGTTAATTACTTTTTCACTAATTCCTAATGACGAATACATTTATATTATGTATAATCCAATTATTTTTTAATGCAAATAACAGGATTATTTCTCCTTTCTTTTATTTTATTATTGCTCATTTTCTACATCCATTTCATTGTTTGCTTCTTGTTGTGTTTGATTATCGCTATAGCAATTTTCTCCTGTCCATGATTCTATCTTATAAAATTTACCAATAAATATAGGTTGAGTATCGTCTAGTTCATATATAGGTTCTTGTACAATTTGTCCGTTTGCATTAATGCTTCCCCATTTACCGTCTTTTTTTATTCCTGCAAATCCATATTCGTTAACTTCTGTTACCATGTCATATGTGCAGTCTACAACCACTTTTCCACTTTTATCAACAAATCCCCATTTGTTATCTTGTTTATATGCAAATATACTGTTGTTTGTATATATATCTTGCCCTGTAATTTCTTTACCTTCAAAGTTATAGTATTTAAAGTTATTATCTGAATATATTATAATATAGCTATCTTTTACTTCTACTTCTGATGATACCATCCTAGTTATTTCATTAAAACTACTATCAAATAATATCGTTTCGTCTTTTTCTGTATCATATGCTCTTATTAATTCTGATGCGTGTACACTTATTACACTATTATATTGTATATTTATTAAAATATTGTTATTGTTATCTATAACTCCGCTTTTTCTATCTTTTGAAACTATAAAATGAGAATTTCCTAAATATTCAATATAATCATATTTCTCGTTTGTTATATTATTTTTGTTTTTATCTAGTACAGCATATAAATTGTCTTTATCAATTGCTATATAGTAATTTTCGTCACTCGTTTTACTTAAACTAACTATTTCATTATTTTGAATTTTATTTCCATCTACATCTAATATTGTTAATTCATTATCTTTTTCTGCATTAATATATTCTCCACCAAATGATATATCGTCATATTCTGTATTTACTATAATTTCTCCATCTATATTCATAACACCTTTTTTTGAATTTCTTTGTGCTATAAATAAATTGTTTGATAGATTATATTCTATGTTTTCAAATTCATAGTTTGCTATACATTTGTTGTTTTTCATAAGTCCTGCTTGTCCATTTTTATATGCTACAAAATATATGTTTTCTCCTTGGATTTCATTAACTCTAGATATTTTTGTAAATTCTGTTTTTAGTATTTTCTTGCCCTTAGAGTCTATATATCCATATCTATACCCTTCTTCTGTTTTTTTGCTTACTATAAATCCTGCCTTTTTACTTTTTGTTTGTGCATCATAATAATTGTCTGCAGAAATTGAGTCATATTCTATGCTTACCATTTCTGCTCCATTAATATTTATAACACCATATTTTTCTTCTTGTTTTACTAGTAATGTGCCTTCTTTATAATCTATACCTGTAATGTCGTCATATATTGGTTTTGTAATTTCATTTCCTTCAAAGTCTATTAATCCATATTTTCCGTCTTTTTTATATTTTAAAACACTTTTCTCATATGGGACATTTGTGTCTGTAGAGTCTATTGAAATAGCACTTACCCTATCATATGTTGTTAAAATTTGTTCTTTATTTTCATTTAATACTTTGTTGTCATATTCTCCCGACTCAGTATTATATTCACTCATACAAATAAATAAAGGTTTGGATGGATTTGGAATTTGAACATTTGCATATGTTGGTTCTATTATTATTTCTCCTTCTTTATTAACAACTCCATATTTGTTATCTCTGTATAGAATACTATAATTGTATTCTTCTACCTCTGATATTTGATAGTCAAATTTACTCTTTTTAATAAAATACCAACCTGTAATTACTGCTGCCACAATAATTGCTATTACTATTAAAATAATTATCACTATTTTTATTATTTTACTTTTTTCCATATATATCACAAACCTTTCATTAAAACGATTTACTCCTCGCTATTTTTCTCTTGTTTTTCATCCTCATTGCTATCTTCTGTTAGTTCTTGATTTTTACATATTTTTACCCATTTTATTCTTCTATCTTCAAGTTCCTCTATTTTATATGTTAGTTTATCATCTTCTACAACTGGTTTTTCTTCTTTGTCTGGTATTCTACCTAATTTTTCTATTAAATAGCCTGATAAAGTATCATAATCCCCATCTGGAATTTCTATACCCATTACTCTATTTAATTCGTACAAAGGTGTACTACCTTCTACTATATAAGTATTCTCGTCTATTTTTTTATAATCTATTTCTACTTCATCATATTCGTCAAATATATTTCCAACTAACTCTTCTAATATATCTTCCATTGTTAGCAAACCAGCTGTTCCACCATATTCGTCTACTACAATAGCCATTTGCATTTTGTTTTTTTGTAATTCTTTGAAAATTTCGTCAATTGGTTTTGTTTCTGGCACATAATAAGCTTCTCTCATTATGTCCTTAATTTTTATTTTCTTTCCATTACTTAATGCCTTTAATATATCTTTTAAGAAAAGTATACCTTTAATATCATCAATAGTTTCTTCATATACAGGTATTCTGCTATATTTGTAATCATCAATTTCGTCTAGTCTTTCGTAAATATTATCATTTATTTCTATAGCAAATATATCTGTTCTGTGTGTCATAATTTCTGTTGCATCTATATCGTTTAACTCAAAAACGTTGTTAATTAAGTCTTTTTCGTTTTTCTTTATAACACCTTTTTCTTGTCCTTGGTCTACCATCATTTTAATTTCTTCTTCTGTTACAACTTCTTCTTCATATTCGCTTACTCCAAATAATTTTGAAACTACATTTGTTGACCATGTAAGTAATTTTACAAATGGTGAAGTTAATATAGATATAAAGCTAATTATTCCTATTGTTGAATATGCTATTTTTTCTGAATATTTCATAGCTAATCTTTTTGGTACTAATTCTCCAAATATTAATGTGAAAAATGATAGTATTATTGTAATAATTACAATTGATAGTGTTTGCCAAAAGTCAATTCCAGCTCCAGGTAACCAACTATTTAATATTGGTGATAGTTGGCTTGCAAAGGTGTCTGCTGCAAAGGCACTTGATAGAAAACCTGCAAGTGTAATTCCAATTTGTATAGTAGATAAAAATTTACTAGGATTTTTTAACATCTTTTTTATTTTTTGCGCTTTTTTGTTCCCCTCTTTTGCTTCTTTCTCTATTTTTGCATCATTTAGAGAAATATATGCCATTTCGCTTGCTGAAAAATATGCATTTAGCAATATTAAGATAATTAAAAATATAATTTGAAAAAGCATAAAATCTTCCTTCCTGATATTGTAATAATCTATATTATTATATATTCTGTGCAATTTTCTGTCAATAACCAACTTATGTATTTTAGCTATTAGGCAATTTTCATAACTATATTTTTATTTTACATAGTATGAAATTGCACGCAAAGATTTTATGCTTTTATTTATTTATTTTTGGAGGCTGCCTATTTCATATATTTTTTGTATTCTTTACACTATAATTTTTATAATATTAGAGAGTAATTTGTGCTAAGTTTATATTTGCTTTTATATACTTTTTTGTATATATAGGTTTATTAATAACCTGTTCTAGGTAATATTTCTTCTTCCTCTCCTACTGTTACTTCATCTTCTTCTGGCACTACTTTATCTTCATCTTCTGGTTCTTCGAAGTTGTTTACAGTAACTTTGTATGTTTGGTTTAATTTTAAATCTATTTCTACTCTGTCATCTAATTTTGAATAGCCCTCTGGTGCAACCATTTCTTCTAAATAGTATTTTCCTGGAACTAAATTTTCTATTACTATTTTTCCCTCTTCATTTGTTGTTAAATCTGTGTATAGTAAGTCGTTTTCTTCATTGTATAAATTAAATATTCCTCCTTTTAGTGGGTTTGCTTGTTTTCCATCTTTTTTTAGTATTTCTATTTTAGTATAGTTTGGACTATATGACTGATTTAGTTTAACATCTGTTGGCTCAAAAAATCCTGCTGTTACTGCAAAGTTTTGCCACTCTGCATTTGGAGTTTCTCCATATAATACAGGCATAGTTTTTAGTTCTGATGATGCCTTTATAGTAAATGTTCCTTTTTCTTCTAATTCCACAATTGGTAATAAAACTTTAAATTTTTCATCTGCTTTAAATGTAGTTTTTTCTTTGTTATTAACATCTACTACTTTTGCTATTTTCTTAGTGTTGTTTTCTAGTGCTATTGTATAAGTTTCATTTGCTGCAGATGCTGTTACACTATATGTTTTGCTTAAATAGTTTTTATTTATACTGTCCACTTTCCACTCTTTTGATTCATCTTTTACACTTATTGTTGCTACTGTTTTGCTTTCTTTTGAATTACGTGCTGCTGTGATTATTTTCTTTATTGCTGCTACAACTCTTCTATTACTGTCTACATTACCATGTACAGTAAATTTGTTTAAATCATAGTTGTACATAGCGTCATATACTGCCATTTTTGTTGCAGCATATGCTTCTTGCATATTGTTACAACCTAATTCTTGTGGTGTTTTAAATGGATAACCATTTACTATTGCTTTCCAAATTTTATTATTTGTTAATAACTTATTTATGCTTACACTATATTGATGTTCCTCTGTAACACCTGGTCTACCCTTGTTTACACAATATGCTGGGTATTCAACTCCATCTTTTTTATATACAATAACTTCTACTCCAATACCTATATTGTCATAATTAAAATATACTACTTCTCCTTTTGAATATAAATCTGCCTTGTTTATTGGCATTGTTGCTGCATTTGATTCAAAATGCATTGTTGTAAATGTTGATATTGCCATTACTGCAATAACTAATACTATTAATATTTTCTTTACCATTTAATTTTGTATGATTTAAAAAAATCATACCCTCCCTTCTTATTTTACTTCTAAAGCTTGAATACATCTTCTATATTCTCTTTTATCTTTTTCACATGTTATTAGTGTTATTCTATTGTCTTTAGTTGCTTTTAAATAATTCCAATTTGTTTGCTTAATTACAGTATTTGTTTCTACTAAATATGTTCTTGTTTTGTTAGCGGTTTTATAAATAATTTTGTCTCCCTTTTTTAGTTCCTTAATTCTCTCAAAAAAGTTACACTCATAACCTCTATTATGTGCTGCAAGTCCAATATTTCCTGTATCTTTAGGTGTATCTGTAAAATGTCCTACTGCTTCTAACATAATTTCTTGGGTTGTGCCTTCTTTTATTGGAGCATTTAAACCTATTTTAGGTATTTCTATTCTCCACTTATTGTTTTTGTCTTTAATTCCAGTTTTAGTAGTATTTTGAGTATTGCCTGTTGCATTATTTGTGTTAGAATTTACATTTGAAACAGTATTATTTACATTGTTTTTTATATTGTTTTGTGTGGAATTTTGGGTAGAGTTAGTTACTTGGTTTGTAACTTCATTAGATATAATTGTGTTTTCATAATCGCTTTGGCTGCTTTCTTGCATTATTTCTTGTGCTACTGCCTTATTTATAACCCCTTCTATAAATGCTGTTAATATAAAGAACATAATAATTGTAATAAAAACGGTAATTTCTATAATATCTTTTTTTCTAGTGTATCTCACATATAACACACCACCTTTTGTTTTTATAATTTCTTTGATTTAATTTTAAGAAATAAATAATTTGACTTAAAACTTTATCGATTTTAATTAATAATAGAAATTGCAATTTCATTAAGCACATATTACTACATAGTTATATAATTTGTAAAGTATTTTACGTCGACATAAAATGACATTTTTCTACTTTTGAATTTTGATGTAATCATCTTTTCTTAGAGCTCTTTGACTTTTCACTATATGTTAATTTTATTTTTCTATACAAAATTGCATAAAAATAAATATTTTTTTCTTTATAATAGAAAAAAATTGGGAACTAGCCCCAATTTTCTATCTTCTACAATTACAACAATTGTTATTTCTTCTCTGTGAAGAAAAAGTATTTGATGTTGTATTAAGTGGTCCTGCACCAGTTGTAGTTGTAACGGTTGTTACACTGTTATTAGGTGAAAGGTTGCTATTTCTAGCATCAATTAACCTTATTGTTGCAATATTGTTTGCACCATTATTATTTATATTATTGTTATCACATGTATTACATGTGTTACAGTCATTTATTATATTTCCAAATCTACTCATTAATTTGCAAATTACACATGTTAAGACCGCTGAAATATACGCTAAAATACTATATAATATTGCATATATAAGTAAAGTTCCATCTGGTGCTATTACAAACGCTACTATTAAGTATATGGCAAAAAATGTTGCTCCTACAAGTAAAGGACATCTTAATATTTTCTGTAATACAATTGCCAATATAATGGTTGCTACTGGCAATGCGAAAAAAAGTAATAATAAATTCATATTTTCTCTTAGTACAACTTACGTTATACCTACCTCCTACTACTTATATTTTTATTATATTTTATGTAATTTAGATATTTTTGTTACATATAGTAGTAGTTTTTATAAAATTAATTATATTCTACTTTTATTAAGTATAGCCCATGTGGAGGCAATGTTTTTCCTGCTTTTTTTCTATCTTTACTTTCTATTATCTTTTCTATATCTTCAGGATTAATTGTTCCAAGTCCTACTTCTAATAAAGTTCCTGAAATAATTCTAACCATATTGTATAAAAAACCGTTTCCTGTAAGTTTTATTATTATTCTTCCATTATACATATATACTTCTGAACTATATATTTTTCTAACACTGCTTTTACTGCTCGTTCCACTTGATTTAAATGCTGAAAAATCGTGTTCTCCTACAAAATATTTGGCTGCTTTTTTCATTTTCTCTATATCTAATTTTTTGGGAAAATGATATTCTAAGTTTCTAAAAATTGCACTAGCTTGTTCTTCGTTGTTTATTACATAGGCATATGTTTTTTCTTTGCAATTATATCTGCTGTGAAATTCCATTGGTACTTCTTCTGCAGATTTTATTCTAATAGAATATTTAAGTTGAGAATTTATTGCTGTTGCAATTTTTTCTATTGGAATACTTGTATTTGTTTTAAAGTTTGCAACTTGACCAATAGCGTGTACTCCTGCATCGGTTCTTCCAGATGCGTATAATTCCACATCTTCTTTTGTTACACCTTTTATTGCTCTTTCTATTTCACCTTGAATATTTAATTCATTAGGTTGCTTTTGCCAGCCTCCAAAGTCTTTTCCATCATATTCTATTGTTAATTTTATATTTCTAGTCACTTATTCTCCTTTATTTTCTTTTTTAGTAGTTTCACTGTTTTCTACTTGTTTTATTTCTTTTTTTAGTTCTGCTTTTTTTCTTTGTTCTTTTATAACATCTATAAATTTTTTTCTTTCTTTTTCTGTAAATCTTTTAGTTACTACATATTTTATTAATATTTTCTTTAAAGCATCTTCTTTTACATCTGCAATTAATGTTCCATCTTTTGCAACAGATATTTTTCCTGTTTCTTCTGAAACAACTACTGCTATTGCATCGCTTTCTTTTGATATTCCTAGTGCTGCTCTATGACGTGTTCCAAGTTCTTTTGCAATGTCTTTGTCATCTGCAAGTGGAAGTATACAAGCTGCTGCTGCAATTTTATTTTTAGAAATTATAACTGCCCCATCGTGTAATGGAGTTTTAGGTGTAAATAAGTTTACTAATAGCTGTGGAGATACTTCTGCATTTATTTCAACACCTGTATCTATTATATCTTTTATTTGTATGTCTCTTTCTATTACTATTAATGCACCAGTTTTTTCTTTTGCAAGTTCTTCTGCTGCAATTATTACTTTATATATATCTTCTTTTGTTTTAGTAGCTAAATCTTTCTCCAAACCAAAATATTTTGTGATTTTGTTAGTTCCAAGCTGTTCTAACATCCTTCTTAATTCTGGTTGGAATATAATCATTAATGCAATTACTCCATATGGCATAAAAACAGTTAAAATATAGTTTAATATCTTAAACTGTAATATTCCACTAAATATTGTTATAAGTACAATAAAAACAATCCCCTTAAGAAGTTGCCATACTCTTGAATTTCTAGCTGATTTTATAAATTTATATACTATATAAATTACTATTGCTAAATCCAGAATTAATGGTATTATTCTAAATGGATTATTAAATATATCTTGTGCATAACTAACTATTCCATCTGTTAGCTCGTTTATATTTACCAAAAAATCTTCCAAAATAACGCCCCTTTTCTTCCGTATTTTACATAACAATTAGATAATATACAAGTGTTCCTACAACTCCTAATATCATAAGTGCTGCTAATATAATTGCCATAAATTTAACTGCTATTTTTCCTAAATTGTGTTTCTTTTTTGCCATTGTTTTTTCCTTCTTTCTTCATCAATATATTATAAATTTTAGCACAATGTTTGTGTTTTTTCAATAATTGCCTAATAATTTTATGCAGAATATAGTTTTATATTGTAACAAATTTAGAAAACTTTTCCATAATATAATAAAGCGCCATATTGACGCTTTATTTACAAAATCTATGGCTACCAATTGTAACAGTCATTGGTCTTGACCAAATCCATTTGTTTGTTGCCGTATTTGGATTAAAATAATATATTGCTCCATATGTTGGGTCCCAACCATTTAATGCATCTTGTGCAGCTTTTTTAGCAGTAGAGTTTGGTGTTAGGTTTATTTGTCCATCTGAAACAACATCAAAAGCACCTCTTTGATATATTACTCCTGCTATTGTATTTGGAAATGAACTACTTCTAACTCTGTTTAGAATAACTGCTCCAATTGCTACTTGACCAGTATAAGGTTCTCCTCTTGCTTCTCCATATATTACCCTTGCTAATAAATTTACATCATTAGAATTTGTTGACACAGAACTATTAGAACTGCTAGAGGAAGAATTAAAAATTCCCATTGCCTCTAGTGTTTTCTTTCCTGCTATTCCATCTACTTGTAATCCGTTTTTTCTTTGAAACCATTTTACCGCTTCTAATGTACCGCTTCCAAAAATTCCATCTATATTCCCCTTATAATAACCCCATCTTTTAAGTTTTGTTTGAATTTGCCTTACTTCTTCTCCTCTTGAACCATATTTTGAAAGTCCATATACCTCATTATTTCTAAAAAACACATTATATGAAACAAATATTGTAAGCACTGTAAAAATTATTGCTATTGAAAATATTTTTTTCTTATCTATAAATGTTTTCTTTATTGATAAATGTTTATTTTTAACTCTAATTTTCTTATTTGTATAAAACACCAAATACCACATCCTTAGAATAATTTTATAGTTTTCTTAAATTATTCTAACCAAATGTGGTATTTTTATACATTTTAAAATTTATAGTTTAAAAAATTCCTACAATATTTCCTTCATCGTCTAAATCTATTTTTTCTGCTGCTGGAACTCTTGGTAATCCTGGCATCGTCATTATTTTTCCCGCTATTGCTACAACAAACTCTGCACCTGCTCTTAAGTGTATTTCTCTAATATGAATTTTAAATGGCTCATTACACTCTAAATTCTTTTGGTCGTCTGAAAGTGAGTATTGTGTTTTAGCTATACATACTGGCATATTGCTGTATCCTAGTTTTTCTATTGTCTTAATTTCGTTTTCAGCTTCTTCTGAAAACTCAACCCCTTCTGCTCCATATATTTTTTTAGCTACATCTTCTATTTTATTCTTTATACTTTCATTTAATTCATATGCATATTTAAAATTGCTTTCTTTTTCTGCTAGGCTAGCTACTTTTTCTGCTAAATCTGTTGCTCCTTCTCCACCTTTTTCCCAACTTTCTACTAAACTAAGTTCTATTCCTTTTTCGCTTAATTTTTCTTTTAAATAATTTATTTCTTTTTCTGTATCATATGTGTATTTATTTATTGCAACTATTACATTTAATCCATATACATTTTGTAAATTATCTATGTGTTTAAATAAGTTTTTCATGCCTCTATCTAATGCTTCTATATTTTCTTTTTGTACATCTTCTTTTGCTACTCCACCATGATATTTTAGTGCTTTCATAGTAGCAACACAAACTACAACATCTGGTTTTAATTCTGCTTTTCTGCATTTTATATCTAAAAATTTTTCTGCACCAAGGTCTGCACCAAATCCTGCTTCTGTTACAACATAGTCTGCTAATTTTAAAGCCATTTTTGTTGCTATAATACTATTACATCCATGTGCAATATTAGCAAAAGGTCCACCATGAACTATTGCAGGTGTCTTTTCTAAGCTTTGTACTAAGTTTGGTTTTATTGCATCTTTTAATAATACTGTAAGTGCACCATCTGCGTTTAAATCTTTGGCTAAAATTGGGTTTCCATCTTTGTTATAGCCAACAATTATATTACCAATTCTTCTTTTTAAATCTTTTACATCTGTTGCTAAGCATAGTATTGCCATTATTTCAGATGCTACAGATATATCGAAACCATCTTCCCTTGGTACAACATTTTTATCTCCCGAAAGTCCTGTATTAACTTTTCTTAATTGTCTATCGTTTAAGTCTAAACATCTCTTCCAAACTACTTTATCAAATCCAAGTTCATTTCCAAAATATATGTGATTATCGATAATAGCTGAAAGTAAATTATTTGCAGATGTAATTGCATGGATATCTCCAGTAAAGTGCAAATTAATATCTTCCATTGGTGCTATTTGGCTGTGTCCTCCACCTGTAGCTCCACCTTTTATTCCAAAAACAGGTCCTAATGATGGTTCTCTTAAAGCAAGAATTGCATTTTTTCCTATTTTGTTCATACCATCTGCTAATCCTATTGCCATTGTAGTTTTTCCTTCTCCTAATGGTGTTGGGTTAATTGCTGTCATTAAAATTAGTTTTCCATTTTTCTTGTTTTTTAGCTTTTCCATTACATCAAGTGAAATTTTTGCTTTATATTTTCCATATTGTTCAATTTCATCTTGTACATTTATTTTTTGTGCAATAACATTAATCTCTTCTAACTTAGTATTTCTAGCTATTTCTATATCTTCCATATATAGTCCTCCTTTTAAAAAATTAGTCCTACTATTAATCCTATTAATGCACCTACTAAAACTTCTTTTGGAGTATGTCCTAATACTTCTACCAATCGTTCTTGTACTTGTACTCCTGTTAAACCTGGAGTTTCTACTATTTTATTTAATAGTTTAGCTTGTTTTCCTGCTGCTCTTCTTACTCCTGAGGCATCATACATTACAACTGCTGAAAATATAACAGCCACAGCAAATAAAGGAGAATTTATGCCTTCACTTTTTCCTATCATAGTAGTTAAGCTTACTACTACTCCTGAGTGTGAGCTTGGCATTCCTCCTGCTTGTAATATTCTTTTAAAATTAATTTTTTTAGTTGTTATTAAGTCATATAAAAACTTAAATAATTGTATAAAAAACCATACCGAAAAAGGTATAATTATATATTTGTATTCCATAATAAAATTAGCTATTCCTTGAAACATTTTCTATTCCCTTCTATTTTCTTTTTGTCTATTCTGCTTTTGGTACAAAGTTTTCTTCTGTTATATCTTCTCCATTGTTTATTAATATAGATATTCTTTTCTCAGCATTTTCTAATATTTCATTACACTTCTTAGATAACTTCATGCCTTCCTCAAATTTACTAACTGATGTATCTAAATCCAATTCTCCCTTTTCTAATTCATTTGCTATTTCTTCTAATTTTTTTATTGTATCTTCAAAGTTTATATCTTTATTTTCTTCCATTTTATTCACCTTTCTATAACAATATATGCAAATATTAATTATTTTTGTGTTACTGTTTCGCTTTCTACATCTACTATGTACCAAGCAAGTACCTTTGTGTCTTTATTAACTGAAACTCTATATTTACCATCTGATGTTACTCCTGCTAAATCAAAATAAACACTACTGTCTTCTCCCCACTCTTTTTTTACAAGTTCTATAGCCTTTTCTTCATTTGAATTTTTGGCATTATCACTTGATGAAGTCTGCTGTTCTGGTTCTTTCTCATTATTTGTTGTTTCTGTGTTATTTTCTTCATTAATCACATTGTTTTCTTGTTCATTGTTTTCTGTATTAGCTTCTTCATTATTTATTTCTGTATTAATTTGTGTATTATTAAGAGGTTCTGCCTCAGTAGTTTTATTATCAAATGGTTTTACAACTGCAATTACAACAGCAGTAATTACTATTATAAGTGCAATTATTAATATTACTATTTTTGTTTTCTTATTCATTTCTGTTTTCTCCCTTCTACTGCCAAATTAAAACAATTTTTCAGCAGACTTTGTTATCTAATGTTTTTTTACTTACTTTTTATACGAATTTTACAAAACTTTAGTGTTAACTTTTCCATCTTCAAATCTTAAAGTTAACTCATCTCCTTGTTTTAGTTCAGAAGCCTTATGTATAATTTTTCCTTCTTTTTCTGTTATACTATAACCTCTAGCTAAAGTTTTTAATGGACTAAGGGCATCTAGTTTTGAATATAATTTTATTGCTTCTAGTTTTTTATCTTTATATTTTGTAACTATGCTATTTTGTATACTTTTAACATATTTATCAATTAGCATATAATTTTCATTAACTTTTTGTAAAGGTTCTTTAAACACTCTACTTGCCATACATTTTTCATAGCGAAGTCTCATAAGTTCTGTTTTTTTCTTTAAAGCTTGTCTAAATCTATTTTGATATGTATTTAATTTAAGTTCTACTTCTGCTATGTTAGGTACTGCAAGTTCTGCTGCAGCTGATGGTGTAGGTGCTCTTAAGTCTGCAACAAAATCTGCTATAGTAAAGTCTGTTTCGTGTCCAACAGCAGATATTACAGGAAGTTCTGAATTATATATTGCTTTCGCAACAACTTCTTCATTAAAAGGCCATAAATCTTCTAGTGAGCCTCCACCTCTAGCAAGTATAATAACATCTGCTAATTTTTTTTCGTTCATTAATTGTATACCTGCTGCAATTTTTTCTGCTGCTCCTTCTCCTTGAACAGGTACTGGCAATAATTTTAAATATACATTTGGATTTCTTCTTGTAGAAACATTTATAATATCTCTTATAACTGCTCCAGTATTTGATGTAAGTACACCTATGCTTTTGGGCATAAAAGGTATTTTCTTCTTATGAGATACATCAAAATAGCCTTCTTTTTCTAACTTGGCTTTTAATTCTTCATAAGCAGTATATAAACTTCCCATACCATCTTCTTGCATAGCTTTACAATATAGTTGATATACTCCATCTCTTTCAAATACAGATACAGTACCAAAAGCCATAACTTTCATGCCATCTTTTGGTGTAAATTTTAAATGTGGTGTATATGTTTTAAACATTATACATTTTATTAAAGAGTTTTCATCTTTTAATGTAAAATACATATGCCCTGTATAATGAAGTTTAAAATTAGATATTTCACCTTTTATTAACACATTGTTTAAAATTTCATCACTAGCAATTTTTTCTTTTATATATTTATTCAATTCTGTTACTGTTATTGCTTGATATTCCACTTATTTTCTCCTTTTGTTATTCTTGTATATCTTTTACAATATTCGCTAAGACCCCATTAACAAAAGATGATGAACTATCTTCTCCATATGCTTTTGCTAATTCTACAGCTTCGTTTATTACTACTTTGTATGGCAATTTTTTGTATATAATTTCATATATAGCTAATTTTAAAATAGCT
>CAJMQM010000013.1 GCA_905215615.1 uncultured bacterium
AAAACAGGAAATGCAGTTAGTGATATTTCAGCAGCACTAATTTTAGCAGATAAATCAGATGCACATAGAAGTAGAGTAACAAATAGAAATATATCAAGTTTTGACAAACACGATAAAGTAAACTATGCAGTTACCGAATCTAAATTTATAGTAGATAGTGAACAAAGAAAAGTTACACTAGATTTAACAATAGACACAAAAATATCACCTGTATTAGATTATTTTGAAATATTTATGGACAGAACTATGATGAGCAAATTTGCTGCAAAATATTTAGATATATGGTTTGAGTTAATTATAAATGACACTAAATTATTATAATTATGGGAGGCAAAGAAAGTGGAGGAAAATGATATAAAAAAGAACAAGACTACAAAAAAAGCAGAGAAAAAGGAAAGTGCCAAAGAAACAAAAAAAAGTAGTGAAGTAAAAAGAGAAAAGAAAGAAACAAATAAAAAAGCTACAGAAAAAAACACTACTACAAAAGCTAAAAAAGAAAAAAAGGAAAAAGACAGCAAAAAAGCTAGCAGAATAGATAATAGACTAAAAATAACTTTATCTATTTTAGTTATTATATTAGTATCTGCAATCTCATTTGGCGGTATATATATTCAAAGCAAAGGTAGAGTAAATAACATATTGCCAGAATATTCATTAGGTATGGACTTAGAAGGCGCAAGAAAAATAGGAATAGTAGTAGATGATAGCACAAAAACTGTAATCTATGATAAAAATGGAAATGTTGTAACAGAAAAAGGAGAAGATACAACAACTAAGGAAGAACCAGTAAATCCAACTGAAAGCTTAACAAAGGAAAACTTTGAAAAAGCAAAAGAAGTGGTAAAGAAAAGGCTAGACCTTATGAGCGTGTCAGATTATACAATAGGACTAAATGAAGAAAACGGAACTATAATGGTAGATATGATAGATGACACTAATACAGATACAGTTGCACAATATATGTACATGGCTGGGAAATTTGAGATAACAGACCAAGAAGGAAATGTTTTACTAGACAATTCTTATATAGATAATGCAACCGTAAAATATGGCTATGCAAGTAGTAGTTCATCTGGAACAACTGTATTTTTATCAATACAATTTAACAAAGAAGGAAAAGAAAAACTAAGAGAAATTAGTAACACATACTTAAAATCAGTAGACGAAAATGGAAATGATAACAGTAAAAAGGTAAAAATAACAATAGATGGAACAACATTAGTAGAATCTGCATTTGAGCAAGAAAATGCAACAGGTGAATTACAATTATCAATGGGGCAAGCTAGTACATCAAATAGTGACATAAATGAATATATAAGGCAAGCATCAAACATAGCAGTATTGTTAAATAGTGGAGAACTTCCTTTAACATATACTTTAGATGTAAATAGATTTATATACTCAGAAATAACAACAGAAATGATATATGTAGTTTTAGCAGCAATTGGAATTATTGTATTAGTAACATTAATAGTTATGATAATAAAATACAAGAAAAATGGACTTTTATCAGCTATTGCATTTATAGGTTATATTGCATGTTTATTAGTAGCAATAAGATACACAAATGTAATGATTACAATAGATGGATTAGTTGGAATAATAGCATCTATAATAATTAACTTTGTATTTACTTTCTACTTATTATCTTTAGTAAAGAAAAATTACAAAGATAAAGAAAGAATTGAAGTTGAATTAGACTTCCAAAAAGCACTTACAAGAATACTATTTATTTTAATACCTCTTATAATAGTAACAATAATCTTATGTTTTGCTAATTGGTTACCTTTATATAGCTTTGGTATGGTAATGTTCTGGGGAATTATAACACTATTAATATATAATATTGTAATAACAAGAACACTATTAGTAAATTCAGTAAAAGAACAAGACAATAAAATGTAATATTTATTCTTATTAATATAAGATGAATATGTAATAGAATAAGGAGAGATTATAATGTTAAAAAAGATTAGTTATGTTATATTAGTAGCCATAATCATTGCAGGCGGAATTATGGTTGGACTAAAAGGTTTTAATAAAGATATACCATACAAAGATAATGCAACCATATATATTCAGGTAAATCAAGATTTTACAAATAAAGAAATGAAAGAAATTGCAAAAGAAGTATTTGGAAACGAAAGGATTGTTGTTCAAACTGTAGAATTATATAAAGATATGGTTTCTTTTACAGTAGAAGAAGCATCAGATGAAGAACTAAAACCAAAAATAGAAGAACTTAATAACAAAATAAATGAAAAATATGGATTAGAAAATGAAGTAGAAAATATAAGCACAATACATAGCCCAAAAGTAAGACTAAGAGATATGATAAGTCCATACATTTTGCCAGTTGGAATATGTACAGCATTAGTATTTATATATGCAATGGTGCGTTACAGAAAATTAGGTGTATTTAAAACACTATGGAAATATATAGTTGGGGTATTAGGGTTAGAAGCACTTTATATAAGTTTAATAGCAATTACAAGATTACCAATAAACCAATTAGTAATACCAGTAGGACTACTTCTATATACAATTGCAATGATAGTTGTAACAGTAAAAAGAGAAAGAAAACTTGAAAATCTAGAAAACAAAGAAGAAACAGCAAAATAATTTAATTATAAAGAAGGGGCAGTTTGTTAAAACTGCCTTTTTCTATTATAAAGAGATTTTTTATAAATCCTCTAACAAAAAAATAATAAAGAATTTTACGTATAAGAATAAATATGCAACCTGTAAATTAGTTAGCATTTTTCTTATATAAAAAATCTAGATATACCAATAATTATTAACAAAACCCCAGAAAGTGTATTCCATAACTTATGTGGAACTAAACTAAGAAAAGAAGATGAAATAATTTTCTTTCCAAGTATTAGTCCAGTATTTAAAAATACCAATTGAAATATTGGAACTAAAATAGGAAACAATAATCCATATAATCCAAAAGAAGCACTTGAAATTCCAACACAGATAGAATCTATAGAAAGTGCAACTGCTAAATATATAGCCTCATTTACTTCTATAATATTAGACTTATTTAGGTCAGAGTTAATAGGATTTTTTATAATTTGAATAGTAATTCCAAAAGGTTTTAGAAATATTTGATGTATTATAGAATTATTTTTAATCTTCTCTTTTACAACTTTTTCAGGTCTTATAGTCTCATATATAATCCAAATTCCCATAGCAATTAGCAAAAATATACTAATAAACTTTATAACACTTTCTGACATTATAGAAAATAGCATATTACCTATAAGTATAGAAATTCCAGCAAATAATAGTGAAATAGAAAACAATATAATATTTGCAGACTTATTAATTAAAGTATTTCTAATACCATATGTAATACCAATACCAAAAGAATCAATACTTACTGATATAGCTAATATTAAAATTGCAATAAACAAAGTATCTCACCTCTATAAATATAATATGTAAACTTAACAAAATAAGTGTAATAAAAAATAAGTATAAGCATATAAATTAATAAAACTAAACAAAGGAGAGATTTTATATGTGGTATACTAAAAAAATTGAAGAAGTTGCAAGAGAGCTTAGGACAAACCTAAAAATAGGGTTAAAAGAAAGCGATGTTCAAGAAAGAGAAAAGCAATTTGGCAAAAACAAAATTAAAGAAAATAAAAAAGAAGGGTTATTTATAAAGTTTATTAAACAATTTAACGACTTTATGATAATAATTTTAATTATTGCTGCAATAGTATCTGCAGTGGTTAGTTATATGGAAGGAACAGGAGATTACTTAGACTCAGTAATAATTATTGCTATTGTAATATTTAATGGAATAATGGGGTTAATTCAAGAAACAAAAGCAGAAAAATCAATAGAAGCATTAAAAAAACTATCATCTCCAGTTGCAAAAGTAAGAAGAAATGGTATAGTACAAACAATTAATGGAGAAGATGTATTGCCGGGAGATATTGTAATACTTGAGGCTGGAAATTATGTTCCTGCAGACATGAGATTAATAAGCTCAGTAAATTTAAAAATTGAAGAGGCAAGCTTAACAGGGGAAAATGAACCTGTACTAAAAAATGCAGAGAAAATTATAACAAACAAAAAAGTTGCACTAGGAGATATGTGTAATATGGCTTTTGGCAGTACCATAGTAGTAAATGGACATGCAGAAGGAATTGTTGTAAGTACAGGTATGAGTACAGAAGTTGGAAAAATTGCAAATATGATTATAACAAATGAATCACCAACTACACCTATACAGAAAAAGCTAGAAGAAGTAGGAAAAGTATTAGGAATAGCTTGTTTAATAATTTGTGCAATAATTTTTGTAATAGGAATAATAAAAAATATTCCAATTACAGAAATGTTTATGACATCTGTTGGACTAGCAGTTGCTGCTATTCCAGAAGGGCTTCCAGCTATAGTAACTATAATATTATCAATTGCAGTAACAAAAATGGCTAAGAAAAATGCTATAATAAGAAAATTACCTGCGGTAGAAACACTGGGCAGTAGTAAAGTAATTTGTTCAGATAAAACAGGAACACTTACAGAAAATAATATGAAAGTAATGGAAGTAATTGGAGAAAGAAACAAAGTTCTAGAATATGCAGCAACATGTTCTAACTGTGAGATTATAGGAAATAAAGTAGAAGGAGAACCAACAGAAGTAGCAATAGTTAAATCTGCCTTAGAAGAAAAATTAATAAATAATTATAACAGAATTCATGAATTACCATTTGACTCTACAAGAAAGCTAATGAGCGTAATAATAAAATTAGAAAACGGAAAATATAGAATAATAACAAAAGGTGCACCAGAAGTTCTATTAAACAAATGTACTTTTTATGAGGCTAATGGAATAAAGAAGAACTTAGATGCAAGTTATCTAAGCAAAATAAAAAATCAAAATGAGAAAATGGCAGAAAGAGCGTTAAGAGTTTTAGGAGTAGCATATTTAGATATAGATGTAGAGCCAAAATTAATTAATTCAGAAATCATTGAAAATAATTTAGTATTTATAGGACTTATAGGCATGATAGACCCACCAAGAAAAGGTGTAAAAGAATCTGTTAAAGCATGTAGAAGAGCTGGAATAAAAACTGTAATGATTACAGGAGACCATATTATAACTGCAAAAGCAATAGCTAAAGACTTAGGAATTCTACAAAACAATGAATTAGCAATTACTGGTCAAGAATTAGATAAAATTACAGACAGTGAACTTGTAAAAAATATAATGAACTATTCTGTATTTGCTAGGGTATCTCCAGAGCATAAAGTAAGAATAGTAAAAGCATTTCAAAAAACAGGAGCAGTAGTTGCAATGACAGGTGATGGAGTAAATGATGCACCAGCACTAAAAAAAGCGGACATTGGAGTTGCAATGGGAAAGAAAGGAACAGATGTTGCAAAAAATGCATCAGACATGATATTAAATGATGATAACTTTGTAACAATAGTAGAAGCGGTAAAACAGGGGAGAAATATATTTGATAACATAAAAAAAGCAATTCACTTTTTAATTGCAACAAATATTGGAGAAATAGTAACAATATTTATAGGATTATTATTAGGCATGAAATCACCTTTGCTTGCAGTACAACTTTTGTGGGTTAATCTAGTAACAGATTCATTACCTGCAATTGCGCTAGGATTAGAGCCACCAGAAAAAGGCATAATGGAAAGACCACCAAGAGATGCTAAGAAAAGTATTTTTGCAGATGGTTTATTTGGAAAAATAATTGTAGAAGGATTTATGATAGGCTTACTTACTATAATTGCATTTACGATAGGAAATAAATACTATGGGTTAGAAGTTGGAAGAACAATGGCATTTATAAGTTTAGGTATGCTAGAGTTAATACATTGCTTTAATATAAAAAGCGAAGAATCAATATTTAAAGCAGGACTATTTGAAAATAAATATTTAATAGGAGCATTTTTGCTAGGAACAGTATTACAAGTAGGAATAGTATTTATTCCAGCTATTGCTAATATATTTAAACTAACTATGCTTACATCAACACAATGGGTAATTACAATAGCAATATCAATAATGCCAATAATAGTTATGGAAATACAAAAGAAATTTAATGAAATAAAATTTGGAAAAATAGTGTATGGCTACAAAACAAAAAATATATAATTTTTGTTAGATGTTACCAAAACAGTCTTTTCTGAATAAAATATGTATATATAAAAGCTATTTAGTAGATAATATTACATATTGAAAGGAGAAGACTTAAATTGAAATCGTTTTGTATTAAGACTAACAATAGAGAAATAATAGATTATCTACTAAACAAATTTGATAAAATAGATTTTGCAAATATTTCTTATATAGATAAAAAATTTAAAATATACTACAATTTTATAATACATTATAATGGGGAAGAATTAGACGAATTCTATAAAATATTATGTAATATAATAACAGATACTATACTAAAATTTTATGAAATTAATATAATAAAAAGAATTTTGTCATTTAATTATTTTTATTTTGACGAATTTGAAAGAAAGAAAATACAAGAAATTTGTGTAAAATCTTTAGAAAGCAACAAACTAAAAAATAGAAATAAAACTATCTATACTAAAGTACAGAAATATTTTAAAAGCAACAAAGCTATGATATTAGATGGTTTTGTAACATTTCGAATAAAAGAATATATAGAAAAAATTGACGAATTAGTAGATGAAGGAGTCAATAAATATATTATAGAAAAAGAATATGCTGAGTTTATAAGCTTACTAAAAATGTATGTAAACTCAAAAAAAGCAGAAACAGAAGAAGTACACTTAATTTATACAAATGGAGAATCAATTTTATTAGATAAAAATAAAGACATAATAACAATATCTAACAATAGTTTTAATGCAAAATATTTATCAGACGTAACATTTTCATCAAACGATTTTGCATTAAATGCACTATTATCACTATTGCCAAAGAAAATTAATATTCATTTAATAACTAAAAAAGATGAATTTATAGACACTTTAGGATTGATATTTGAAAATAGAGTATATATTTGTAATGACTGCAATATTTGCAGAACTTACAAAATTATAAACAGTGCAAAATAAAAATAACACATTTAAAAAATGTGTTATTTTTATTCTTATAAATCGTATTCATATAAATATTTATTAAAGTTATAATTGTAATCATAATAATCGTCGTAGTAATCATAGTAACCATCATCTATCCTGTTAAATGCGTCTCTAACATCATCAGAATCTATGGCATCACTAACACCAATAATTACACCAAGTAAAAAGAAGAAAGTTATAATTCCAGATATTATAATTGCTATTGCAGATACTATAATTCCTGCAATAGATGTACCTCTGCTTGGATCATTTGTTTTACTTTTCTTTGCTGTATCTACTATTGATAATATTAAACCTACAATTGCCATTATTAATGCTAAAATACTAATTACTGGTATCCAACCTAATACAAGTGAGATAATACCTAATATTAATCCTGCTATTCCCATTTTATTTTCCTCCTTTTTTCATATCTTCCTTATAAAATATATTATACTTCATATTGTCCCATACTGTCAATAATTGCAAAAAAATAAGGCTATATATACGAAAAAATAATATTTCATATGTTAATTTAGCTAAATTTTGTTATTTTTGTTGTTTTATTAGTTTTATTTCACATTTATATTACATATTTTTATTTTTTGTAATTTTTCTATTGAATTTCTCTCCATTTTGATATAGTATATTATAGATAAAGAATATTAAAGTTTGGAGGAAAAAATGCCAAGAAAAGCTAAAGATGAAATTAATGAAATATCAAAAGAAGTAAAAGAAAAGAAAACTCCAGCAACAAAAACAAATAAAAAAACTACATCTACTAAAAAGGTAGCAGAAGAAGTAAAAAAAGCTACAAAAAAAGTGGTACGTACAACAAAAACAGCTAAAAATACTAAAACAACAACAGATACTGCAAAAAAGAAGGCAAGTAGTAAAACAACAACTAAAAAAGAAGCAGAAGATACTAAGAAAAAAACACGTGCAACAAAGACTACTACTAGTAAAGCAACAAAAGAACCAGTATCTAAAAAAACAACAAAGAAAACAAGTACTACTTCAAGAAAAACTAAAAAAACAGAAAAAAGTAATGAGATTTTAGAAGATGTTAATAATAATGAGGTAAACGAAAAAGTTAATATTGTAGAATATTATGACTTACCATATAGATATAATCAAACTGTTGTTAAAATATTGGCTCAAACACCAAATATTTTATTTGTTTATTGGTACATTTCAGACAAAGATAAAAATAACTTCATTTCAAAATATGGAGAAAGTTTCTTTAATAATACTATACCCGTACTTCTTGTTATAAATAAAACAATGAATTATTCATACGAAGTGCAAATAAACGACTTCGCTAATAGTTGGTACCTTCATGTAAACGATGCTGATTGTGAATATCAAGTAGAATTAGGTAGAAGAAATAAAGAACATCCAGACTATTACTATGTTACTACTTCTAATAATTTAGACATGCCTAATGACCATATTTTACTTGAAAAAATTCCTAACAATGTATTGTTTAAAAATGTTAAAACTCAAGAATTAGTAGAAAAACCTGTTACAAGCATATCATTTTTTAAAGACTTTGCTAAATCTAAAGAATTTTATAAATACTTTAAAGAATTGCTTAACAACGAACTTGAGGGAGATGGAATTAATCTTAACCTACCATCTTCTCATACTAGTTCAAGTTTTAAATAAAAGGAGATTACATAATGTCAAAAGAAAAAGGATACGTTAGCTTTGTATTACATGCACATTTACCTTTTGTTCATCATCCAGAAAGCGAAGATTATTTAGAAGAACAATGGCTATACGAAGCTATGTCAGAAACATATATACCATTACTTACAAATTTTAAAAAATTAGAGAAGGAAAAAGTAGACTTTAGAATTACAATGTCACTTACTCCCCCTCTTCTTAATATGCTTGATAATAAAATGCTTCAAGAAAGATATATAAAGTACTTAAAAAAACATATAGAACTTGCAGAAAAGGAAGTTATAAGAACAAAATACGATGAAAGACTAAACAATTTAGCTAAATATTATGTAGAAAAATATTCAAGTGACTTACATATATTCAAAGATGTATATAACTGTAATTTAATAGAAGGGTTTAAACATTTTCAAAATATTGGAGTTTTAGAAATTATTACATGTGGTGCAACACATGGGTATTTTCCTATTTTATATGTTAATGAAAAAACTGTTAAAGCACAAATTGCTGTTGGTGTGCAAACATACGAAAAATATTTTGGAAAAAAGCCAAATGGAATATGGCTTCCAGAGTGTGGTTATATTCCAGAAGCAGATAAATACTTAAAAGAGTTCGGAATAAAGTATATTATTACAGAAACACATGGAATTTTATATGCTAATCCTGCACCAGTTTATGGTACATATGCACCTATAGTATCACCTAATGGAATAGTAGCATTTGGAAGAGACTTAGAATCTTCAAGGCAAGTGTGGAGTTCTATTAATGGTTATCCAGGAGATTTTAATTATAGGGAGTTTTATAGAGATATTGGCTATGATGTAGACTATGACTATATAAAACCATATATTGCATCAAATGGTGCCAGAGTACATACAGGTATAAAATATTACAGGATTACAGGAAAAGATGTAGAAAAAGATTTATACAATTTACAGTGGGCAAAAGATTCAGTAGAAAAGCAAGCAGGACACTTTTTTGACAGTAGAGAAAAACAAATAAACTCACTAGCACCTAAAATG
The DNA here is from genome assembly GCA_905215615.1 of uncultured bacterium. Taxonomy (GTDB): domain Bacteria; phylum Bacillota; class Clostridia; order TANB77; family CAG-508; genus CAG-273. Next base: position 9,792 of record CAJMQM010000013.1, read on the forward strand.
TCTAATCCACCAATTATTTTATGCCCTTATGATGCAGAATTATATGGACATTGGTGGTATGAAGGACCATATTGGCTTTATGTTTTATTTAAGAAAATTTATTATGATAAATGCGACTTTAAACTAATAACTCCAAGTGAATATATTGAAAAATACCCGCTAATGCAAATGGCTACACCATGTCGTTCTAGTTGGGGAGCAAACGGATATAGTGAAGTATGGCTAAATCAAACTAATGATTATGTGCATAGACATTTACACGTTGCTGGAGATAGGATGGTAGAACTTTGTAATAAATTCCCTAATGAAAAAGATAAATTAAAAAAAGCAGCGTTAAATCAATGTGCTAGAGAATTACTATTAGCACAAAGCAGTGATTGGTTATTTATTATAACAAATGGTACAATGGTAGATTATGCTAAAAAACGAATAAAAGACCATATAGGTAGATTTACAAAATTATATTATGAATTATTAAATGATAATATGGACGAAGAATTTTTAAAAGACATTGAGGAAAAAGACTGCATATTTCCAGACATTGATTATATGATTTATAAATAAAATAATTAGTTCCTAAATACTAAACTCACAAGTTTTTTATTTAGGAATATTTTTATGTAAAAAAATATAATATAATTCCAAAATGACAAATTTTATTTTTTAGTAAAGAATACTTGAAAAGTATTCTTTTTTATTATAAAATGAATTTGTTTGGAAATACTAAACAAAAATAAGGTGTTTTTTCACCTAAAAAGGAGGAATTTTTAATGTCAATAAAAATAGGAATTAATGGTTTTGGAAGGATTGGTAAGCTTACACTTCAAGCAGCTTTAAACAAAAAAGAAGTAGAGGTAGTAGCTATAAACGATCCTTTTATTCAGTCAGACTATATGGCTTATATGTTAAAATATGATACAGTACATGGAAAATTCAATGGAGAAATAAAAACAGAAGAAAATAAACTTATAATTAATGGAAAAGAAATAAAAGTATATAACGAAATGGACCCAGTAAATATTCCATGGGGAGCAGATGGAGTAGACTATGTACTAGAGTGCTCTGGAGTATTTACAACTATAGAAAAAGCAGAAGCACACATAAAAGCAGGAGCTAAAAAAGTTATAATTTCTGCACCATCTAAAGATGCACCTATGTTTGTTATGGGAGTAAATAATGATAAATATACACCAGATATAAACATACTTTCAAACGCATCTTGTACAACAAACTGTTTAGCACCTTTAGCAAAAATTATAAACGATAATTTTGGAATTAAAGATGGACTTATGACTACAGTTCATGCTACAACAGCTACACAAAAAACAGTAGATGGAGCATCTAAGAAAGACTGGAGAGGTGGACGTGCAGCAGCAGCTAACATTATACCATCATCTACAGGAGCTGCAAAAGCAGTAGGAAAAGTTATTCCAGAATTAAATGGAAAATTAACAGGTATGGCATTTAGAGTTCCAACTGTAGATGTTTCAGTTGTTGACTTAACATGTAACTTAGAAAAACCTGCAACATATGAAGAAATATGCGCAGCAGTTAAAAAAGCATCTGAAAATGAAATGAAAGGTATAGTAGAATATGTAGAAGACCCAGTTGTTTCTTCAGACTTTACACATGATGAGCATACATCAATATTTGATAGTACAGCAGGAATTGCTTTAACAGATACATTTGTTAAATTAGTTGCTTGGTATGATAACGAGTGGGGTTATTCAAACAAACTTGTAGATTTAGCTGTTTATATTTCTACTAAATAGGAGGAAAATATGAATAGAGAAATAAAAATACATGGTATATATAAACATTTTAAAGGAGACTACTATATAGTAGAAGACATTGCAACACACAGCGAAACAAAGGAAAAATATGTTGTATATAGAAGACTATATGGAGACAATTCATTATGGATTAGACCATATGACATGTTTTTATCAGAAGTAGATAAAGAAAAATATCCAATGGTAGAGCAAAAACATAGATTTGAACTACAAAACATAGAAAGTGTAACACCAAAATTTCAAGGGAGGTAAATCTTATGAATAAGAAAACAATTGATGACATAAACGTAAGAGATAAAAAAGTTCTAGTAAGATGCGATTTTAACGTACCTTTAGACGAAAACAAAAATATTACAAGTGATAACAGAATAGTTGCAGCACTTCCAACAATTAAACATTTAACAGAACAAGGAGCCAAAGTTATTCTATGTTCTCACTTAGGCAGACCAAAGGGAAAAGTAAACCCAGAATTTTCGTTAGAACCTGTTGCTAAAAGACTATCTGAGCTTTTAGGCAAAGACGTAAAACTTGCAGGAGATATAGTTGGAGAAAGTGCAAAAACACTTACAGGTGAAATGCAAGATGGAGATGTTGTTTTACTAGAAAACGTTAGATTTGACGAAAGAGAAGAAAAAAACGACCCAGAATTTAGTAGAGAGTTAGCCTCTTTAACAGATGGAATATATGTAAACGATGCATTTGGTACGGCACATAGGGCACATAGTTCTACAGCCGGAGTTGCAAGTTACGTTAATACAGCTGTTAGTGGTTACCTAATGGGAAAAGAAGTAGAAGAATTAGATAAAGCTATTTCAAACCCAAAAAGACCTTTTGTAGTTATATTAGGAGGACTTAAAGTTTCAGATAAAATTGGAGTAATAGAAAATTTACTTACAAAAGCAGACGAAATTTTAATAGGCGGAGCAATGGCAAGCACATTTTTAAAAGCACAAGGCTATGATATAGGAGACTCTAAATACGAAGAAGAAAAATTAGAAGAAGCAAAAAGACTTCTAAGCTTAGCAGAAGCAAGAAATGTAAGAATTGTACTACCAGTTGATGAGCATGTTGCAAATGATTTTGCAGATAATGCAGAAAGCCAATTTGTAGATATAAAAGCAGGAGTTCCAGAGGGCTGGCAAACACTAGATATTGGACCAAAAACACAAGAAATATTTGCACAAGAAGTACAAAAAGCAAATACTATTGTATGGAACGGACCTTTAGGTGTTACAGAATTTGATAATTACAGAGTTGGAACAGAAAAAGTTGCAAAAGCAATAGCAGGAACAAATGCAAGATGTGTTGTAGGTGGAGGAGACTCTGCAGCAGCTGTAAAGAAAATACAAAAAGAATCTAATACTACATTTGATAATATATATATATCAACAGGTGGAGGAGCTTCACTTGAATTCTTAGAAGGAAAAGAACTTCCAGGAATTGCTTGCTTGCAAGATAAATGCAGAGGAAGAAGCCACGACGATGATGACGATTGTAGATAATATATAATTATTGAAAGGATTAAAATTAATGAGAAAAAAAGTAATAGCAGGTAATTGGAAGATGAATATGCTTCCAAATGAAGCAATGGCTTTTATAGAAGGAATAGAACCTTTAGTAAAAAATTCAGATGCAGAAGTTATTTTATGTGTTCCATATACAGACTTGTTTTATAGTCTACTTACAGCACAAGGTACAAACATAAAAATTGGAGCACAAAATATGCACTGGGAAGAAAGTGGTGCATATACAGGAGAAGTTTCGGGAAATATGCTAAAATCTATAGGTGCGGAATATGTAATAATAGGACACTCTGAAAGAAGACAATATTTTAACGAAACAGATGAAACTGTAAATAAAAAAATAAAATCAGCATTTGCAAATGAACTAAAACCAATTGTATGTGTTGGAGAAACTCTAGAACAAAGAGAAGCAGGAACAGCGGAAGAAGTTATTACATCTCAAACAAGAAAAGCATTAGAAGGATTAACAGATATGCAAGTTCAAAATACAATTATTGCATATGAACCAATATGGGCAATTGGCACAGGAAAAACAGCCACAGCAGAAGATGCTAATAATTCTATAAAATCTATAAGAAATGAAATTGCCAAAAACTATGGACAAAACGTGGCAGATAAGGTTATAATACAGTACGGCGGAAGTGTAAAAGCTTCAAACGCAAAAGAATTATTTAGCACTTCAGATATAGATGGAGGCTTAGTAGGTGGAGCAAGTTTAAAAGTAGAAGAATTTGCTAACATAGTAAATTATAATAAATAAAATTTATTAATATATCTAAAAGTATTAATATAGAATTGGAGAGACAATATATGAATAGAAAACCAGTTATGTTAATGATATTAGATGGATTTGGGATTAATCCAAATGAAAAAGGAAATGCTATAGCAATTGCAAATACACCTAATATAGATAAACTAGAGAAAACATGGCCTACAACAGTAATTCACACAAGTGGGTTAGACGTAGGACTTCCAGAAGGACAAATGGGAAATTCAGAAGTAGGACATACAAATATAGGTGCAGGAAGAATTGTGTACCAAGACTTAACTAGAATTACAAAATCCATTGCAGATGGAGATTTCTTTAGTATAAAAGAGCTTTCAGATGCAATAGAAAACTGTAAGAAAAACAATTCAAACCTTCATATAATGGGGTTACTTTCAGATGGTGGTGTACATAGCCACATGAGACATCTTTTTGCAATACTAGAATTTGCAAAAAGAAAAGACTTTGAAAATGTTTATGTACATTGCTTCTTAGACGGAAGAGATACTCCACCAACTTCAGGAGAAAGTTATATAACAAAACTTGAAGAAAAAATGAAAGAAAAAGGTGTTGGGAAAATTGCAACCATTGAAGGAAGATTTTATGCTATGGACAGAGACAAAAGATGGAACCGTATACAAGAAGCATATAATGCAATGGTTAATGGAGTAGGAGAAAAGGCAACATCTGCTTTAAGTGCAATAGAAGCATCATACCAAAAAGAAGTATTTGACGAATTTGTAAAACCAACAGTTATATATAATGGAGAAAAACCTGTTGCTGAAATTAAAGAAAATGACTCTGTAATATTCTTTAACTTTAGACCAGATAGAGCAAGAGAAATAACAAGAACATTAGTAGATAAAGACTTTAACGAGTTTGAGACTAAAAAAATGAATTTGTTTTTTGTTTGCTTTACTCAATATGACGAAACTATGCCAAATGTAAAAATAGCATTTAAACCAGAAACATTAGTAAATACATTTGGAGAATATATTAGTAAAAATGGATTAAAACAATTAAGAATTGCAGAAACAGAAAAATATGCACATGTTACTTTCTTCTTTAATGGAGGAGAAGAAAAAGAATACGAAGGTGAAGATAGAATACTAGTACCATCACCTAAAGTAGAAACATATGACTTAAAGCCAGAAATGAGTGCTTTAGAAGTAACAGATAAAGTTATAGAAGCAATTAATTCTGGAAAATACAATAGTATAATATTAAACTATGCAAATCCAGACATGGTAGGACATACAGGCAGTTTAGAAGCTGCTGTAAAAGCAGTAGAAACAATTGACGGATGTGTTGGGAAAGTTGCAGAGGCTATTGAAAAACAAAATGGTATATTAATTATAACTGCAGACCATGGAAATGCAGAGCAAATGATAGACTATAAAACAGGAGAACCACAAACTGCACACACAACAAATCCTGTACCTTTAATTTTAGTTGGATTAGAAGGTGTAAAATTAAAAGAAGGTAAACTAGCAGACTTAGCACCTACAATGTTAGAAATTATGGGACTAGAAAAACCACAAGAAATGACAGGAGAAAGCTTAATAGAAAAATAAATGTAATAATAATCGCAAGAGGGGATGATTTTTATTGCTTTCCAATCCAAGTATAAAATTGGAATATGCTAAAATACAAAAACAGCTCTTTTATATGATACCAGAAAAATGGGACAGAATATATTTATATGCATCTATAATAAACCAAATTAATAATTTACAAACAGGGGAATTGTACTTTTATTATTACCCAAAGGGATTACTTAAAAAAAATCCAGTTAATGTGTATGAAGTTCCAAGTAAATTTAATTTGGAAGAAGAAATGTACCTTAAGTTGGTAGAAGAGCTGTATAATTCAATAAAAGAATTAAGAAAATTATGCAGAAAGCCAGAAACAGAACTATGGTCTAATTTAACAATTAAAATAGAAGACTTTAAGTTTATTGTTGAATATAGTTATGAAGATTTACTTCACTCAGAATATTCTAATTCTGATAGACACATAATTTGGGTTTACGAAAACCTAAATAAGCCATTAGAAAGCTTTAGTAAAAGCGAAAGAAATATTATTAACAAATATTTATCAGAGAACAATACTGTAAAAAAAGAAATATACACAGAGCCAATATATAAAAATCATAATATTAATATTGTAAAATATAGTAAAGACAAAGAAATATATGTATCTGATGAAGAAATAGAGGAAGATTTAGAAAATTTGGGTGACCAAATTATAAGTGACGAATTTGGTAAAAACATTAAACCTGAAAAGAAAGAATATGGAAAAAGAAAATCTGCAAACGTTTATGAACTGGGAAAAAGAAAAGAATCGAAAAGCAGAAGCATAAAATTATCAAATAATAATGCTAAACCAAAAAAGAAAGAAACCTATATAGAACAAATTGAAGAACAGCAACATGCTGTAAAAAGTCAAATAATAAAATATGACACAAAAATTTAGGAGGTTATTTAAAATGAAAGATTTTTTAGGAATTGAAACAGTAAAAGCACTAGAAGTGCTAGACTCAAGAGGAAACCCAACTGTACAAGTAGAAGTTGTAACAGAAGGAGGATTCTCAGGAGTTGCTATGGTTCCATCAGGAGCTTCTACAGGTAGCTTTGAAGCAGTAGAACTAAGAGATGGCGATGAAGAAAGATACATGGGAAAAGGTGTATTAAAAGCAGTTGAAAACGTTAACAAGAAAATTGCAAAAGAAATAGAAGGCATGAACGTTTATGAGCAAGTTTTAATAGATAAAGCAATGATAGAACTAGATGGAACAGAAAACAAAGGAAAACTAGGAGCAAATGCAATGCTTGGAGTATCTCTAGCTGTTGCAAAAGCTGCTGCAAATTCACTAGGTATGAGTTTATATAACTACATTGGTGGAGTTAATGCAAAAGAACTACCAGTTCCAATGATGAACATAATGAACGGTGGAAAACATGCAGACAGTAGTTTAAGCATACAAGAATTTATGATTATGCCAGTAGGTGCAAAAACATTTACTGAGTGCATGGAGATGGGAGTTTCTGTATATCATAACCTAAAGAAAGTATTAAAAGCTAAAGGTTACTCTACAGCAGTAGGAGACGAAGGTGGATTTGCACCTAACGTTTCTGGAGAAGAAGAAGCAATTCAAATTATATTAGAAGCAATTAAAAAAGCTGGTTATGAGCCAGGAAAAGATGTATGCTTAGCATTAGACTTAGCATCTACAGAAATGTATGACGAAGCTAAAAAAATAGGAAAAGATGGTTACTATTTCTGGAAAATAGATAAATTCTTAACTAAAGAAGAAATGGTAGACTATATTGTAGACTTAGTAAACAAATACCCAATTATATCTGTAGAAGATGGATTAGCAGAAGAAGACTGGGAATCTTGGAAATCTCTAACAGAAAAAGTAGGAGACAAAGTTCAACTTGTTGGGGATGACTTATTTGTTACAAACATTAAAAGACTACAAAAAGGAATTGACAACAAAACAGCTAACAGCATATTAATTAAGCTAAACCAAATTGGAACACTAACAGAAACACTAGATGCAATAGAACTTGCTAAGAGAAATGGTTACACAGCAGTTGTATCACATAGAAGTGGTGAAACAGAAGATACTACTCTAGCAGATGTTGCAGTAGCTACAAATGCTGGACAA
>CAJMQM010000014.1 GCA_905215615.1 uncultured bacterium
TATACATATCTATATCGTTTTGTGAAATTCCCATACCTTCTATTGCTAAGTCATTTTTTATGTTATCTATATTAAATTTGAATTCGTTTTCATTAAACATATAAATTACCTCCACAATAAATTTGGTTTAACAACACCACAATATTATTATACCACAAAATAGCCAAAAAGTCCAGTTTTTTGGGCATTTTTGCTGCAATTTTACTATAAAATGTGCTGTGTTTTTCTCTTATAATTCACTAATTTTTTGTTGTATTTTAATTTTAATTATGTAGTTTTTAAGTTGACTTATATTTATCTTATAGTATATAATTTCTTCGATATTTTATTCATAAATAGTAGGAGGTTTTTATGGAATTAGTAGATAAATTAAATAATAAAAGACAATACTTAAACAAAATATCTGATAGAAGCGAAAAGTTTCCTAATGAATATCGTCAAAGTGTTCATACTTGGATTATGAATAGCAACGGACAATTTCTAATGCAACTTAGAACTCCTAACAAAAAATTTTTTCCAAATATGTGGTCACAAACAGGCGGAGCTGTTGATGCAGGGGAAACTCCATTAGATGGTGCTTTAAGAGAGTGTAAAGAAGAGCTTGGTATAACTATTCCCTTTGATAATATTGAACTTATGCTATCATTTAAAAGAAATTTTGATTTTGTAGATGTATGGTTGGTAAAACAAGATATAAACTTAGATGATATTGTTCTTCAAGAAGATGAAGTTGCAGATGTTAAATGGTGCACAATAGATGAAATAAGAGACATGCAAAAAAGCGGTAAGCTAGCTAATAGCATAGATATCTATTTTGATATGTTTATAAATCTTTTATCATATAAACTTTAATAAATTTGGGTATAAGCAAAATAAAGCATGATTAATATTTTTTTAAAATATTAATCTGCTTTTTTCTTCTAATTAATCAAAATATTTACTAATTTGTTCTAAATTATCAAATCCAACTTGTCTAAAAACTTCGTATGCAACTATCGCAACTGAATTTGATAGATTCAATGAACGCAAATGTTCCCCCATAGGAATTCTAATAGTGTTTGTTATATATTTTTGCAGCAAATCTTCTGGTAGTCCTTTTGTTTCTTTGCCAAATAGAATAAACACTTCTTCAAATTTCGAATAATCTACATCTGAATAACAATGCTTCCCTTTTGTGGTAGAAAAAAACATGTTATTTTCTTCTGGCTTATATTTATTTAGAAAAGCATCTAAAGAAATGTGCATTTCTATATCTAACTTGTCCCAATAATCTAGTCCTGCCCTTTTCAAGTATTTATCTGTTATTTTAAATCCCAATGGTTCTACTAAATGCAACTTTGCTCCAATTGCAGCACATGTTCTTGCAATATTTCCTGTATTTTGTGGTATTTCTGGTTCTACCATTACTATATTTAACTTCAATTTTATCGCCTCTTTGATATTATAGTATACAAAATACAGTTTTTCAAGCATTTTGTAGTTTCTTAAATACATAGCATTTTTCCACGTAAAGTGCTATAATATACGTAAGCAGCATTGCTGCCATATTTTCAAGTGAGGTGAAAGTAATGAAAAAGCGCGAACTTAAGGACCACCTTGGTGACGTTATGCTCATCCTGTTTCTTTTGTCCACGGCTCTTGCACTCATGTTCTTCTTTATCTATTCCTATAATGGAATTGACGAAGAAGAGGCTAAGAATCTCTTGGTTTTGGTTGCGTTCATAGCTCTTTCCCTCGCAGGGTTTCTTCTTTCTCTGAACAAGAGGAATTAGAGACCAAAATGCAAAAGACCTCAGAATCGCTTCGTTGAATCTGAGGTCTTTTGCATTTTTATTATTCAATGCTCATTACATTTTTCTTATTAGAAAATATTGTGTCCATAACTTTATCTGGGTATTTTTCGTCCAAATATGTATCTAATCTTGATTTAGGTGATATATTTTGCACTCTTTCCATTTGTCTCTGTCCTGCAAGCATTGATATAGATATATTATATATCATAAATATTGCTAAACATGTTGTAGCAAGTGTAAGTTTTTTTATATTCATTTTGCTAGTTAAATTTTCAATATATGGGTATAGAAATTTTATAAATATTATTCCTCCTATTCCCCAATATATGCAGTGAATTAAGCTTGTTCTTCCATTTATATTAAATAGTAAATTTGTGTAGTCCCATGATATTGTACCAAATAAGCACTCCTGTCCATATGAAAATATATATTCTGTTATTCCTCCTAAAACCATTGAATATACAAGTATTTTCATATTACTTATTTTCTTTGCATTTTCTGCTGTAGCACCTGTAACCATTGGTACTATTAAGTAAAATAAAACTGCCCCTGCACCATACACTGGTATAAATGGTCCATATATAACGCCTTGTCTTATTTCAAAATGCCCTTTCTGTACAATACATACTATTGTTTCTACTAAACATCCAATTATGCTTGCTATTATAAAGACCCAAAACAATTTAATTATATAATTTTTTGTTTCTTGCTTCATTTTATATCACATTTCCTTTTATATTTATTTCCTACATTATAGCATAGGTTTATAAATATTTTATCAAAAGTTTATTAAGTTTTTATTAAGTTTAGATTTTTCTGTTACTAAATACTGTTCTATTAATGTATGTATTTTTTCAATAAAAAAACACACTAAAATTATGTAATTTTTAATGTGTTTTTCTGATTTACTCTCTTGCTTTATTCCAAACTTTTATAAGTTTTTCCATCTCTACCTCTGGCTTTTTTATATCTGGTAACATTATTGGAGTTGCTTGAACAGTTAATGTTAATATTCCCATATTCATACTAATTGCCTCTATTTTTGACATCGCAATATTATGCCTTATTTTAAAAACTATTCCTCTGCTTATTACGAACTCTTTTTCATTATATTTATATATTCTTTTTTTTAATTGAAAAAATACTATTAATGGCACTATTAATAATATAAACAAAATTCCCATGGTTGCTATTGTAAAAAATAGCATTAATACAAACCAAAGCCAAAATATACCCATACTTATTGGAATATTATAATATTCATTAACTTTGTTTTCATTCAACATAGTAGTAGTTATATTTTTATTTTTATTTATAGCCTAACCACAGGAATTACAGAAATTTGAATCATTTGAAATTTGTTTTCCACATTTATTGCAATACAAATATTATCACTCCTTTTATTCTCCTAAACTAGTATCATTGTACTTTACTACCCCTTAAATACTAATCTATTTCATTAGCTTTGCTTACCAAATTTTTATAACTTACTCTTTGTATATTTATCACGCTTTTTTATTTAAACTATATATTAGAATTTTATTTTCTATTTAATTTAATAGTTCTTTCTTTTTCTTTTCAAACTCTTCTTGAGTAATTATTCCATCATCTAAAAGTTGTTTAAACTTCAATATTTCGTCAGCTTTTGAAATATTATTAGTATTATCATTATGTTTTTCACGTGTTTGTAAATTATAGATAGTTTGTTTTATTTCTTCATTTATACCTTTTCTATAAATATTGATTAAAAAAGTATCTGTAATACCTCTAATTCTCAATTGCCCTGTTTTTGTAAGTCCATTTATGTTTTCGTCAATTGATTGTATATCTTTTATAAGTATTTGTTTTTGGTTTGTACTTCCCATTATAGAACTACAAAAAATTATTCTTGTATTAGTAATTACAATAACTCCATTAATTGTTCCTTTTAGATTAAATGCTCCTCCTAAGCTTTTATTAACTAATGTGTCTTTGCTATCTTGTAACACAACATTTGTATTAATAGCATATAATACATCTTCATTAGGTTGTATCATTTTTTGTGCATATTTAGTCGATGCTTTAGCCATTATATTCTTTGTTCCACTCTTTTCTATTGCTTCATCTACTGTCATATTAAATTTCCCCTACTTTTCATAATAATTATATAAAACTTATTTAATTTTTTTCTATGCAACTCCACCTACTGCTCTTGCAGTGTTACCGTAATTACGCTACCCTCTTCCACAGATGTTCCACTTATAGGGTCTTGGTTTAATACCACACCTGAAGAGCCTTTTATATCTATATTTAAGTTCTTCTCTTTTAATAATTGTTTAGCTTGTGAAAGAGTTTTCATTTTTAGGTCTGGAACAGATACAGACACCTTTGTTTCATCCTCAGATGTATATAATTTTATAATAGATTTTTCTATTAAACTTGTTCCCTTTTTAGGAACTTGTTCTGTTATAACATCTTCGTCTGCTCCACTAGTACTTACTGTAAATCCTGCTTCTTGTAATATTTTCTTTGCTTCTCCAACAGTTTTGTTTGTAACATCTGGTAAAGTTATTTTCTCAGTATTTGATGAATAAGTGCTATCTGTAGGCACTTGTAGATATGGTAATACATCGTTAAGAATTTGACCAGCAATAGGAGCTGCTACTGTACTACCATCGTTATTGTCTCCTTCAGGTCCATATATTGTTACTAGAACTACTAATTGTGGGCTTTCTACTGGAGATATTGCAGCAAATGATGCAACATTTCCTTGGTCTTCAGCTCCTGGTGAAGGTTCAGAAGTACCGGTTTTACCTGCTATTGAATACCCTTTTACTTGAGCATATCTTCCTGTTCCGTCTGTAACAACAGATTCTAACATATCTAGCATTTTTTCTGATGTTTCCTTAGATATAACTTGTCTAACTGTAACAGGTTCTACAGTTTGTACTGCACCTGTTGTAGTATTTGTAATTTCTTTTACAATTCTAGGTTGCATTAAGTTTCCACCATTTGCTACTGCACAAACAGCAGTTATCATTTGAATAGGCGTTATATTAAACCTTTGACCAAATGACATTGTAGCAAGTTCTATAGAGCCAACATCGCTTAAATCCCAAAAATTGCTTGAAGCTTCTCCTGTGCTTGCAATGTTTGTTTTATCAAATAAACCAAAAGCTTCGTAATAATTGTACATTGTTTTAGCACCTATTTGCTGACCTATTTGCATAAATGCAGAGTTACAAGATTTTTGCAAAGCTTGCCTTAGGCTTAGGTTACCATGGACTGCACCATGTGAACAGCTAATGTTAATTCCAGAAACATTATATTTGCCAGTACATCTATAACTACTTGCGGTATCAGTTGTTGCTAAATTTTCTTCCAATGCTATAGCAGAAGTAATAATTTTAAATACTGAACCAGGTTCATATGTATCTGAAATAGCTCTGTTTTTGTATAGTGAATATAATGTATTTGTTTGGTCTTCACTACTCATTTTGCTCCACTCTTTAGAGTCAATATGTGTTGGAATATATGGGTCATTTAAGTTATAGTCAGGGTATGTAGTCATTGCCAAAATATCGCCAGTATTTGGATTCATAATAATTACATTACCACCCCTAGAAGCCTCGTTTTCTATACATCCTTGTTTTAAATATTTTTCGGCAATAGACTGAATATTTGCATCTATTGTAAGTGTTAGGTCACTACCATTTTGAGGTGCAATATAAGTTTGGTTTTCATCTGGAATATAATCGCTAAGTGCATCTTGTGACGATACTATTTTTCCAGCTGTACCTGTAAGTGTTGAGTTCCAATAATATTCTAAACCTTCACTACCTTGATTTTCATCATTACAAAAGCCAATTAAACTAGATGCTAAATTATTATATGGGTAATATCTTTTTGTATCTTCGTCTATTGTAATTCCTGAGTAAACTTCTTCTTTTTTCATCCACTCTTTTAGTCTATCTATTTTATCTTTTTCTACTTTTTTTGCTATTACAACAAAGGAACTGTCGCTAGAAATTTTACTTAAAGTACTTTCATAGTCAAGCTCAAAAATATCTGAAAAGCTTTGAGCTAATTTTTCTCTGTAAGCCTTGGTTTTAAATTCATCTACATTTCCATCGCTATCTTTCTGAATAAAGCTTTTTGGATTTACACTAACTGTATCTACTTGTGCACTTATAGCAAGCGTTTTTCCAGTAGAGTCGTAAATTGCACCTCTTTTAGGGGTAAGCACTTCACTTGATGTTAATTGGTCATACATCATTTCTTTTAAAGAAGAGCCATCTACAAACTGCAACCAGCCAATACGAATTAATATAACTAAAAATGCCAAAATTATTACAATTAATATACCTCTTAGCCTTTTACTAGAAGAAGCAGTTTTTACTTTTTTGTTCTTTGGTTTATTCATTAAATCCTCCGTAAAAAAACATTGTTTACTATGAATTATTTTATTATAATAACTTACAAAAATCAATAAAAATAGTCGAAAATTCACATAAGATAGGTACAAAATTTTAAAATGCTTAACAATAAAACTCTTATATGCTATAATATTATATATTTGTAAAGGAATAGGTTAGTATTAAAATGAATAATATTTATGAAGAAACAAAATTTTTAATGAAAAAATACAATTTAACGGCGAATAAAAAATTAGGGCAAAATTTTTTAATTGATGATGAAGCTATAAATAAAATAGTAGATTCTTCAAAAATCACTAAAGAAGACCTTATAATAGAAATAGGTCCTGGGCTTGGTACTTTAACAGCTTTACTTTTAGAAAAGGCTGGAAAAGTTATTAGTATAGAATTAGATGATAGGATGATAAAAATTTTAAAAGATAGATTTTTATTATATGACAATTTTGAATTAATAAATAATGATGTGTTAAAAGTAAATTTGCCAGAACTTATAACCCAAAATTCAGAATATAAAAGTGTAAAGGTTGTAGCGAATTTACCATATTACATTACAACTCCGATTATAATGAAATTGCTAGAAAATAGGCTAAACATAGAAAGTATTACTATTATGATACAAAAAGAAGTAGCAGAAAGAATACTTGCAAAGCCTGGTACTAAGCTATCTGGAGCAATTACATATAGTGTTAATTATTATGCCGAACCAGAAAAAGTAACAATGGTGCCTAATACATCATTTATACCTTCACCAGAAGTAGACTCTGAAGTTATAAAATTAAACATAAGAAAAACACCTCCTGTAACTTTAAATGATGAAAAATTATTTTTTAATGTTATAAAAGCCAGCTTTATGCAAAGAAGAAAAACTTTAACAAACGGATTAGTTAATGGCGGAATAATAGAGAATAAGTCAAAGGCAGTAGAGATGTTAAAAAGCATTGGGCTATCGGAAAATATTAGAGGAGAGGAACTAACTTTAGAGCAATTTGCAGATTTAAGTAATAAAATTTTTGAGATAAAGAATTAATTTGAAAAATTAATCAAATATTAAGAAAAAAAATCGAATTAGGTACTTCAAAAAAGGAATTTGCTATGATATAATATTATTGTATACTTATATTTTATAGAAGGGAGAAGAATATGAATCAAATTCTTGTAACAGAAAAAGTGTATGTTACACCAGATTTGAAAAGAAAAAAACTAATATATAAGATAGAATTTTGTCTATCTGTTCTTTTAATATGCTTATTATCTTCTTTCTATATTTATGGAGCATATGATAGAGATAAATCTGAAGAAGTATCTCAAGAAATCTTGGCAAATATAGATAGTACAGTAATAACACAAGCAGAAAATGATGTTATGGTGTTAGTACTAGACGATACAGTACAAGAAGTTGAAGACGACGAATTACATGATGATGTTAACGCAAAAACATATACAGCAGCTAGTGGTAAAACATACACAACAGATGCAATATTATCAATACCTAAAATTGGAATAGAATACCCAGTATTATCTGAAACATCAGAAGAACTTTTAAAGGTATCTTTAAATAAATATTGGGGACCAAACCCAAATGAAATAGGAAACTACTGTATAGTAGGTCACAATTATAGAAATGATGCTTTTTTCGGAAACTTAAATAAGTTAAACGGTGGAGATAAAGTATATGTAAAAGATAATACAGGAAGAACTATAGAATATAAAGTTTACGATAAAAAAATAGTTGAGCCAACAGATACAAGCTGTACATCACAACTTACAAATGGAAGAAAAGAAATAACTTTAATTACATGTGCTAACTATGGAACACAGAGGTTAGTAGTAAAATGTAGAGAGGTTAAATAATTAACAATTAGTGAAAATATTGTGGAAATACATATATGTAAATAAATAAAAAGTGAGAAAACTCCTTTTGCTATAAATTTTGCAAAGGAGTTTATTTTTATTGAGAATATATATTTTTAAATATTAATTGTTTATAAAAAAGTTTATTTGTTTAATCTATACAAATTATTCTATATATTACATAAGAAATTTAAAGTTTTATACGTTTCTTTACGAATCTATTGTTGTAGAAGTCTTTCCAGTTCCAACCACTGCCTCTTGTAAAGACCTCCATGTATTACAACCTATTATTCCATCAGCAGATAGTCCTACTCTTCTTTGAAATTGTATTGTTGCATTTTTGGTTTGTGTTCCAAAAACTCCGTCTAATCCTCCTGTTTTATAACCTAGTGTGTTTAAGTTATCTTGTGCTATACATACATATGCACCTCTTGACCCTTGTTTTATTAGTGGGTAACCTCCTGTACTGCAGGCTGGTGTTCCTCTTCGTTTATCAAAATGTACCCATGTTGGTGTAAGTTCTGCTGGTTCTACATATGACCATATTCCGGAATTTACAGCAGATGTTCTTAATCTATTTCTTTCGCTATTTGGTAGTCTCTGTCCAACATCAAATGCAGTTCCTGCATAGTGTTGGCTTTGGTTTCCGTGTCCACCTTCATATGGTCTTTTAAAAGCAAAACCAACTGGTATTGGAGCACCAAAAACATACCTTTGACTGTTCCATGCTTGCATTACACGTTTTTCTGTCCATAGTACATTACTTCTACTTGACCCTCTAAATTCTCTTACAGTTAATGTTCTATTTGTGTTATATGGCATTGCTTCTAAGTCGCCTCTATAATATGTTTCCATACGGTTTGTATCATTATTATATACCAATATTCTAGCCATGTACTCATCTCTCCTTTTTATGATATATAATATGACTTTTTTTCTATTTTGTGAAAAAAAAATTGGGGTATGCCCCCAATTTCTAATTTTTTAATTTTCTTCTTTAAAGATTTCGTCGAATTCGTCTCCGCCGATTTTTTCTTTTTCTAGTAATACTCCTGCAACTCTGTGTAATTTATCTTCGTTTGCTTTTAATAATTCTGTTGCTTTTTGGTAACAAGCATCTATTATACTCTTTATTTCTTCATCTATCATAGATGCTGTTTCTTCTGAGTATTCTCTTGCATGTGCTATGTCTCTTCCTAAAAATACTTCTTCTTGGTTTGATCCTAGAGTTATTGTTCCTACTCTAGCACTCATACCATATTTTGTTACCATGTCTCTAGCTATTTTTGTAGCTCTTTCAATATCGTTACTTGCACCAGTAGATATATCGTCTAATATTAATTCTTCTGAAGCTCTACCACCAAGTAATGATATTATAGTTTCTAACATTTCTGTTCTAGACATAAAGTTTTTATCTTCTGTAGGTCTATACATAGTATAACCTCCAGCCATACCTCTAGGTATAATAGATATTTCATGTACAGGGTCTTGCGTTGGTAAGAATCTACTTACAACTGCGTGACCTGCTTCATGGTATGCAACTAATTTTTGTTCTTTTTCGCTTCTAACTCTAGTTCTCTTTTCTGGTCCCATTGTTACTTTTACCATTGCATCTTCTACTTCTGTCATAGTAATTTGGTTTAAGTTTCTTCTAGCTGCTAGTAATGCTGCTTCGTTTAATACATTTTCTAAGTCTGCCCCAGAAAAACCTGAAGTGTTTTTTGCAATAGTTTTTAAGTCTACATCTGGTGCTAATTTTTTCTTTCTACTATGAACTTCTAGTATTTGTTCTCTAGCTTTTACATCTGGGTTTGATACTACTATTTGTCTGTCAAATCTTCCTGGTCTAAGTAATGCTTTATCTAATACATCTGGTCTATTTGTTGCTGCAAGTACTATAACACCTTCATTTGCAGTAAATCCATCCATTTCTACTAGTAATTGGTTTAATGTTTGCTCTCTTTCATCATGTCCACCGCCAAGACCTGCACCTCTTTGACGTCCTACTGCATCAATTTCGTCTATAAATATTATACATGGAGCTTTTTTCTTTGCTTCATCAAATAAGTCTCTAACACGTGAAGCACCAACACCAACAAACATTTCTACAAAGTCTGAACCACTTATAAAGAAAAATGGTACTCCTGCTTCTCCTGCTACTGCTTTTGCAAGTAATGTTTTACCTGTACCTGGTTGACCAACTAATAATACACCTTTAGGTATTCTTGCACCCATGTCTGTAAATTTCTTTGGACTTTTTAAAAATTCTACTATTTCTTCTAGCTCTTCTTTTTCTTCGTCTACACCTGCCACATCGTTAAATGTAACTCTTCCCTTTTCTCCTGGGTTTATCATCCTAGCTTTGCTTTTGCCGAAAGACATTGTTTTGTTTCCGCCAGCTCCACCTTGGTTAATTCCTCCCATTAGTAAGAACCAGAATATAAAGAATATTATTAATATTCCGAAAGGTGTTAGTAATTGTAATATAATCATAAACATAGATTCTGATTCTTCAGATACTTTAACAGCTCCAGTTTTCATGCTTTCGCTTAATGTTTCAATTAAATTATCTATGCTTGGTATATTAACTTCTTTAGCTACATTTTCATTTTTTAATTTTACAACTGCTGTTTCACCTTGATAAGATAATTCTATTTCTTCTACTTCTCCTGCTTCTATTTTGCTTACCAAATCTGAATATGCTAGTTTATTATCTGTATTATTTAAAATTGATGAAATTAACACAATTAGTATAATTCCAATTATTAACCACATGGCTAATGTTTTTATTCCGTTTTTCAAAATTAAACTCCTCCTATTAAATATCATAAATATAACATAAAGCAATATATCATAGTTTTTTTTTCATTTCAAGTATTTTTTATACTTTTTTATTCTGAAACCCTAGATAAATCAATATTTTCCTACGGAAGGTTATTATAGCTTACTTAAAAAAATTTTCCCTTTTTTTACAAAAATTTTTACATTTTTATTAGGTTTTAGATATTTATTTCCAATATTTTTCTCACATAGGCTTATCATATCGTCTACATTTACTTTTTCTATACCTTTTGTAGTACCTGTAACCTTATTTATAGTATATAATAATACCCTACTTTTTATTACATATTCTAAATTATTAAACCTTTTTAAATCTAAGATTATTTCATTTTGTTCTTCTTTTATTTTTAAATTATTATACTCTTCTTTTACTATTTTATTAAAATATGTTGCATCTTGCCTTGCAAGTATTGCTAACCTATTTAATGTACTTATAATATTAGGGTTAAACTCTTTTTTTATGTATGGAATTAACAAATTTCTTATTTTGTTTCTTGTATATAAATTATCGTTGTTAGTTTTGTCGAATTTTGGGTCTAGTTTGTTATCACTACAATATTTTTCTATTTCTTCTCTGTTGCACTCTATTAAAGGTCTTATATAATTTTCTCTTATTGGTTCTATTCCTTTTAAACCTTCTAAACTTGCACCTCTCATTAGGTTCATTAGTACAGTTTCTGCATTGTCGTTTTCTGTGTGTGCAATTGCAATTTTATTTGCGGACACATTATTTTTAACCTCTTCGAAAAATTCGTACCTTACTATTCTTCCCATTTCTTCTGTGCCCTTTTTTGCTTCTTTTGCCATTTCAAGCACATTAGCTCTTTTTACAAAGCATGGTATATTGTTTTTGTTGCAATAATTTTGTACATATTCAGTCTCTGAATCCGCTTCTTCCCTAATCATATGATTTATATGTGCAACAAAAAGTTCTATGTTTAGCTTGTTTCTTAGTTTTTTAAGTATATTTAATAAACACATTGAGTCTGGACCACCTGAGACCGCAACTACAATCTTGTCGTTATTATTTATTAAGTTGTATTTAATTATAGTGTTTAAAACTTTTTCTTCCAATTTTCTTCCTCTTGAAATTTTATATTTTTATTGTTTTACTAAAATATTTATAATTTTTTTACAATATAAACTTACATTATTATATATTGGGTATAATAAATTTTACTTTTACCCTTCCCTGTATTTATCTATATTTGCAAATTTTGTATAATTTCCAAGCCATAACAGCTCTACTGTGCCTGTTGAGCCAGCTCTGTGTTTTGCAAGTATTACTTCTGCAATATTTTTCTTTTCGCTTTCTTCATTATAATAATCATCTCTATATAAAAACATAACTATGTCTGCATCTTGCTCTATTGAACCAGATTCACGCAAATCTGAAAGCATTGGTCTATGGTCTGGTCTTTGTTCTGGTGCTCTTGATAATTGTGAAAGTGCTATAACAGGAACATTAATTTCTTTTGCTAAAATTTTTAATGACCTACTAATTTCAGCTATTTCTTGTTCACGGCTACTACCTCTTTTTCCGCTTCCTTGTACTAATTGCAAATAGTCAATAACAACTAGTCCTATGTTTTTTTCTAACTTCATTTTTCTGCATTTTGCTCTTATTTCCATTATTGAAATACCTGGTGTATCATCTATATAAATATTTGCTTCTGAAAGTTCACCAGATGCTGCTGCTAATTTTCCCCACTCATCATCATCTATTTTTCCTGTTCTTACTTTGTTGCTATCTACCATTGCTTCACTGCATAAAATTCTGCTTGTCATTTGCTCTTTAGACATCTCTAAACTAAAAATTGCTACTGGCACTTTTGCTCTTACTGCTGCATTTGTTGCAATATTTAATGCAAATGC
The DNA here is from genome assembly GCA_905215615.1 of uncultured bacterium. Lineage (GTDB taxonomy): Bacteria > Bacillota > Clostridia > TANB77 > CAG-508 > CAG-273. Next base: position 12,776 of record CAJMQM010000014.1, read on the forward strand.
AGATTTTCCCATAGCAGGTCTTGCAGCTACTAGTATTAAATCTGAGTTGTGTAATCCAGATGTTCTAAAATCTAAATCTGTAAAGCCTGTTGGTACACCTGTAATACGCTGTTTTTGGTTATATAGTTGTTCTAACTCTGTAAATGTTTCTACTAATATGTCTTTAATTGGAGTATACCCTTTTTGATTTTTTCTTTGCATTACTTCAAAAATTTTCTTTTCTGCACTGTCTATAATTCCATCTACTTCTTGTGTTTGGTCATAGCCTAAAGTTATAATTTCATTAGCAGTTTTTATTAAATTTCTAAGTACAGATTTTTCTTCTACAATTTTTATGTATTGTTCCACATTTGCTGTTGTTGGCACTTTGTCTGGTAATTCTGCAATATATTCAAGTCCTCCTACTGCTTCAAATTTTCCCATTGAAGATAGTTCAGACTTTAAGGTAATAATATCTATTGGCTCACTTCTACCATATAAACTTAGTATAGCTTCATATATTATGCGGTTATCTTCTCTATAAAAGTCCTCTGGTTTTAATGTTTCAATAGCAGATGAAACCGCTTCTTTATCTGTAAGCATACTACCAATTACAGCTTGCTCTGCTTCTATATCATTTGGTGGTATTTTTCCTAGCTCCATTACTTTCTTCCCTTTCAAATTTAATTTGCAAATTTAATTAGTTGCCTTTTATTTTTTAAGCAACTAATAGTAAAAATTCTGTAAGTAGCAAGGTTTTAACTCGAATAATATACTTTTTAATAATTTCTATTACAATTATTTTAAGCACTTATTACTTCTACTTTTAAAATTCCTACAACACCCTCATATAACTTTATATTTACTGATATGCTTCCTAAAGTTTTTACTGTTTCTTTTAAATCTATTTTCTTTTTGTCTATATCAAAATTGTATTGTTTTTTTAGTTCGTCTGAAATTTCTTTAGCAGTTACTCCACCAAATATTTTTCCGTTTTCTCCTGATTTTACTTTTATTTTTAATAATATTCCTTTTAGTTTTTCTGCCATTTTTTGTGCTTCTTGTTTTTCTACATCTTTTCTATAATCATTAGATGCTTGTTTTGCTTTAAGTTTGGCTAAATTTTCGTTATTAGCCTCTAGTGCTAATTTTTTAGGAAATAAGAAGTTTCTAGCATAGCCATCGCTTGCATTTATTATTTCGTCTTTTTTTCCTACTCCTTTTATGTTGTCTAATAAAATAACCTTCATTTTTACGCCTCCTTAATTATATACCAATTTTTTAATTTTGTATTATACACATTTTTATAGCTTTAAATATTTTGTTTATAAAGCTTCTAATACTTTTAACTAATATGAATTATTATTTTTAAATATTATTTAGTATAACATTTATATTTGTACATTTTAATTCCTTTTTGTGAATTTTTAGCTTAAAATCTCGCTAAAATATTCATTAATTCTATTTATAAGTTCTTGCTTTACCTCTTCTATTGTCATGCCTTCTACTTGTGCTCCGGCTAAGGTTATATGCCCACCTCCGCCTAACTTTTCTAGTATTAGCTGTACATTTATATCACCTATTGACCTACCACTTATGTATATTTTGTCTCCACTATTTCCTATAACAAATGATGCAGTAACATCACTTATTGTTAATAGCTCGTCTGCTGCTTTTGCACAAATAATGTTTATGTCTTTATCTTGCTCTTCACAAATTGAAATTGCAATCGTATCATTTGTTATTTCTGCATTACCAACAATTTTAGAAATTTTGTTATATGTTTCTAGGTCACTTTGGAACCATTTTTTTACTGTTATAATATCTACACCGCATTTTCTTAAATATGCTGCTGCCTCAAATGTTCTTACACCTGTTTTAAAAGTAAAGTTTTTAGTATCCATCATTATTCCTGCATATAAAGCATTTGCCTCAAACTCTGTAAGTTTAACATCTACCTCTGAATATTCAAGAATTTCTGTTACAAGCTCTGCTGCTGAAGATGCATATACTTCGTGGAAAGTTAATATTGCATCATCTATAAAGTCTGTACTTCTTCTATGATGGTCTATTATTACTATTTTACTTGTTTCTTTTAATAATTCTGGAACATCAACATATGTTCTTTTATCTGTATCTACTATTACTAGCAATGTATCTGGAGAAATTTTTGCTGTTGCTTCGTTTTTATTAATAATTACATTTTTATAGTCATTTTCTTCTCCTAGTGCTTCTATAAAGCTTGATAAACTTAATCCATAAGAAGTATTTACTATATATGCAGTCTTTCCTAAGTCTGTTGCTAATCTATATACACCTATGCTTGACCCTATTGAGTCTATATCTCCATTTGTATGTCCCATTATCATAACATCTTTTGACTCTAAAATAAGTTCTCTTAACGCATGAGATACAATTCTAGCTTTTACTTTTGTACGCTTTTCTAGCTCTTGTGTTCTACCACCAAAGAAAGTGTATTTGTCATCTTCTCTAAGTACTGCTTGGTCTCCACCACGTCCTAGTGCTATATCTAATGTTGCTTGTGCTGATTTATATTTTTCGTAGTTTGTATACCCTTCATTTGAGACTGCAATACTTAGTGTAAACTGAAATGCATTACTGCTATCTAGTTCTTTTATTTCATCTAGTATATTAAATTTACAGTCTTTCATAAGTTTTATATATTTTTTCTCTATAATACATACAAAAGTATCTCTATCTGACTTTACAGCTAAACCATTAAATTTGCTTACCCATGTATATATACGTTTTTCTATTTCTGCAATAATTTGTGGCTTGTCCTGATTATCTATTCTTTGTATAATTTCCTCATAGTTGTCTATCATAAGAATTCCTATGTAAATACTAGAATCCTCACATCTTTTTCTTAGCTTTACTAATTCGGTATTATCTATAAAATATAATGTTACCATGTATTCATCTTTTGAATTTGTATATTTTCCATATATTTTATATGTTTTATTACCAATTTCTGCACTTTTGTTTATAATGTGTTTACTATCTTCATCATTATTTTCTATTTCTAGTTTTATTTCTCTTAATATATCTAATAATTTTGTGTTAATATCAATATTTATAAATTCATTAACAAATGTGCTACTTCTCCATATTACATTACCATTTGTTTCTGCAATTATTAATGGAAATGGTGAGTTTATTAATGTTGTTTTAGCTGCCTTATCTCCACTTAGTGTTAAGTCTTTTATGTGATTTGATAATTCAGATTTTCTCTTTTTGTCACTCCATAGAGTATATGCTATAATTAGTGCATAAATAATAACAGATGGTATAATAAACCTTACATCACCTACACATATTAACACTAGCAAAATTAATATTATTAGTAAATATATTTTTGTCCTAGAAACTAATCTATCAAATATCTTTTTACTGCTACTGGACATATAATTCTCCTTTTTATAAATTCCTTACTAGTATAACATAAAACTTAATATTTTTCAATGGTTACGAAAAATAGGAACTATGTTATTTCTACATGTGAATTGTAAAAGTAAAATATGTTTTAGTATAAAATATATTTTGTTTTTGTGATTACTTAATAATTATAATTTTATATAAAAAAAGTTATTATATGAATTTAATCACATAATAACTTTTTCTAATTTCTATTCTGCTTCTTCAACGTCTTCTGTACTTATGTGTACATTTCTATATTGTTTCATACCAGTTCCTGCTGGAATTAGTTTTCCTATAATAACGTTTTCTTTTAAGCCTATTAATTCATCTGTCTTTCCTTTTACTGCTGCTTCTGTAAGTACTCTAGTTGTTTCTTGGAAAGAAGCTGCTGATAAGAAGCTTTCTGTAGCAAGTGATGCTTTTGTAATACCAAGTAATACTCTCTTGCATGTTGCTGGTCTCTTTCCTTCTGCTATAATTTTTTTGTTTTCGTCTTCGAAGTCATGTATGTCTACTAAAGAACCTGCAAACATACTTGTATCTCCGTTATCTTCTACTCTTACTTTCTTAAGCATTTGTCTTGCAATAATTTCAATATGTTTGTCGTTTATATCAACACCTTGGTTTCTATAAACTTTTTGAACTTCTTGTACTAGGTATTCATATACTCCTTCTGTTCCATTTATTGCTAGTATTTCGTTTGGATTTATAGAACCTTCTGTAATAGGTTGACCTGCTACAACTTTGTCTCCATCCTTAACTTTTAACTTAGCACCAAATGGTATAGTATATGTTTTTGCATCGTCTTTAGATTTTACTACTACTTCTTTCTTCTTTTTGTCGTCAGAAATTGAAACTTTACCATCTATTTCAGAGATTATAGCTAATCCCTTTGGTTTTCTAGCTTCAAATAACTCCTCAACCCTAGGAAGACCTTGTGTAATATCTGCAACACCGGCAACACCACCAGAGTGAATTGTTCTCATTGTAAGCTGTGTACCAGGCTCACCA
>CAJMQM010000015.1 GCA_905215615.1 uncultured bacterium
TCTGCTATATCTGATATTTTCTTTTCGTGTAATGCTTCTGCAAGTAATATTATTTCTTTTTCGTTACCATTTAATATTTCCTTATTTAATTTATATATAGTATTAATTCCCAGTACATTGTGTATATCTTCATATTCTTGAAGTGTATTTAATAACTTTTTGTTGTCCTTGTATTCTTCTAAAACAGTTGGATTTTTTCTACTTGGGTATCTTATTAAATAACCATTACTATATAGTTTTAATTCAAATATGTTAGTATATTTTGTAGAAATAGGCATAACACCATAGAAATAGTTATAGTAATCTTCGCAAAAGTATAAAGACACTGTATCTTTGTTTTTATTATCAAGTTGTAATTTTCCCCTTAATGTTTGTTCTTTATTATAAAAATTCTCCGCTTCTTCTTTTGTCATTACAACCTTTTTTATTTCATGGTCTTCTTCTATTATTTTTTGCATTTCTTTGCTAACATTATCTAACATTTCTTGTGTTACTTGCATATTATCAATTTGGCAAAATGTTGCATTTGATAATTGATAGTTTACTGTAAGTAGTGCCTCTGGGTATAGCTTGTTAAATGCTTTAGACATTATTAGTAAAAGCCCTCTTACATATATTCTCATACCATCTGTAGATGATATATCTATAAATTGTACTTTTTCGTCCTCTTTTGGCTCATAGTTTAAGCTTCTTATCTCATTATTACATTTACAAGCTATTATCTCTGTTTTGCTGTTTTCTATTTCATTTTTAAATATATCTATAATTTTCTTGTTGCTACCCATTTCTACTGTTTTATCGCCTTTATAAACTAGTTCCATATTTCGTCTCCTTGCATATTAATTTTCGTACTCTATTACATTTACTTTAAGTACTTTACTAGTATATTCGTCCTCATATATGTTAATGTTAAATTCTTCTTGTTTTATTTCTTTTATATTAGTTTTAAAAGTGTCAAATAGAATTTCTGTAGATATGTTCATACCTACTGGCAATGTTTTATTAAAATTATCGTAAAAAACATAGTTTGTATAAAATGCAACAGGTGTGCCTTCTTTTATATTTACTTTATATAAATATAATTCCTTGCTTTTTTTGAAATCTGCATTTTTAAACTCATTTTTTGGATTAATATTAAACAAATTTAGATTTTCTATATTTATTTTCTTAGTACTTATCTTATATATCGAAATATCCGAATTTGTTTTTATTTTGTTTAATGCTTCCTTAATTAGTTTTAAACAACTTCTAGCATTATCTATAAACTCGTCTAAAGTAAGTTCTTTACTAATATTTAAAATTCTATATTTGTCTTTCTTTGTTTCTCTGTGTTTAGTATTGTTAATTACGTTCTTTTCTCTATCTGTTGATAGTATATTTCCAAATACATCAAACTCTACAAGGTTAGTATTTTTTAATTCATCATTAAATGATTTTTTTAGTTGTTTTAGTTCTTTTTCTATTTCTTTTAATTGTTTTTCTGTTAGGTCACTACTCTTTTGGGTTTCGTTTAGTATTTGCATAGTTTTAGTACAATACCTAAATATATATAAAGCATCTGCCTCATTTTTAGAAAGCTTTACTCTTTGAATTTCGTCTATTTTTTTGCCTAGTTCTTCCATGTCTCTATCTGCATCAAATAACTTTCCTATGTTTTCGTTGTTATCTTCGTCTAAGTCTCCTTCGTTTAGTCCAGGGAGCTCATCTTTATTAGCAAATTTCCAAAATTCAAATATGCTTTTTTTATGGCTATTTATTTCTGCAATATATATTTTAGAATTTTTTATTTTTCTAGTTAAGTTTTCTGTTTTTAGTTCTAATGCTTTTACGTCTAGCTCTACGTTTTTATATTCTTTTCTAATTGCCTCTAGTTTTGTTACAATTTCTATAATATCTTCTATTGTATATATTTTTTTCTCTACAAATTCGTATGTTACTATATCTTTTGAGCTAACTTGTACTTCTTCTTCATCTTCACTATTTGTTCTTCTTTTTATAGAAACAACTTCTTTTTTCTTTCTTCCATTGAAAAAGTATTTTACTTTACCAAAGAACGACTTTTTACACTCTAAGAAAGTAGATATTTGTTTTTGTTTTTCTAAATATTCTGCATTTTGTCCTTCTACTTTTTTCTTTAATTTACTTAGCATAGCTTCTTTTTTAGCTTTTTGCTTTACTATTTCTTTTATTTCTTCAATTCTTATTTTAGCTTGTTCTTTTATAAATTCTGGCAAAGTTTCGTATGTTATAACAGTATTATTATATTTAAGTTCTAGTTCTCCTAATTCGTTTATTGCAGTTTTAAAAATGTAGTCATTTGGAAAACTTGTAGAAAGTAAAAATAGTGCTTTAAATAGTTTATACCTTTCTATACATGAATCTTTTTCTTTAAGCTCTATTACATATTCGCTTTCAATGTTATCATATACTTTTGCTTTTCCTACAATTTTAATTGTAGAATTTTCTTTTTTGTCAAATACCTCAAATACTGTTGGCCACTCTTTTGTAAAGTACCATAAATAGTTCTCCAAATCTGTTATTTGGAGACTTGTATATAGTTTACCCGAATATTCCATATGTGTTATTGGAACAAATATATAAGATTTCTTTTTGGTTTTTCTGCTTTCTATTTGTTTTTTTATTAAGTAAAATAAAGCTACATTATTTACTTCTGTGGTTGGTACAAGCATAAAATATTTTTGACTTTCTGGAGCATAATATATTTGCCAAATATAGTTGTTTTCGTATTTTACTTTTATAGGTATTTCTTCGTTAAGTTTTTCTTGTTCTTCGTCTATTTTATTTATATCTTCTAGCTTTAAATTACCCAACATTGCCATAAAAGTTTCAAAGTTTTCTGCATTTTTCTTAGTGCTTGTATCTAAGTAATTACATAATGGTTCTGCCCTTTTATATCTTTGTTCTAAGTCTGCTGTTCTATCCAATGGAGTAAGCAGTATTTCTATATCTGTTACATTTATATATTTATATATTTTATAGTTTAAGTCATCATGTGATTTTGTAGGCTTAAAATTTAAAGGCTCAAAATCCTTTAAAAAGCTAGGTAGCCTTTTTAGGTTTAAGCCTATAAATTTTAATTTATCTTCTATTACATTTTTGTTTTCATCTGTATTTCTTGGCATTTTTCCTCCAATTTTATACTATTATTTGTAGTTTTTTACCTCGTCTACTATTTTGTTTATAAACTCGTCTAAGTTCATTTGACCAATATCTCCTTCTGTTCTAGAACGTACTCCTACTGCATTTGCCTCTATTTCTTTATCTCCTATTACAAGCATATATGGTATTTTTTGAAGCTGAGCCTCACGTATTTTGTAACCTATTTTTTCGCTTCTGTCATCTACTGAAACTCTTATGCCTTTTTCTTGTAATTTTTCTTCTACTTTGTGTGCATATTCTATTTGCTTGTCTGAAATAGTTAGTATTTTTGCTTGTGTAGGAGCTAGCCATAATGGGAAAGCACCTTTTGTTTCTTCTATTAAGAAGCACATGAATCTATCAAATGTACCTAAAATAGCTCTATGAATAACAACTGGTCTATGTTTTTCTCCATCTTGTCCTATATATTCTAACTCAAATCTCTCTGGTAATAAGAAGTCTAATTGGCATGTTGAAACTGTTACATCATGTCCTACTGCAGATTTTAGTTGAACATCTAGTTTAGGTCCATAGAATGCTGCCTCTCCTTCTGCTTCATAGAAGTTAAGTCCTAATTCTGTTAAGATTTCTCTTAACTGACTTTCTGCTTTTTCCCACATTTCGTCATCATCAAAGTATTTATGCTTGTCTGCTTTATCTCTTAATGATAACCTAAATTGATAGTCTTTAAATCCGAAGTCTTCATAAACAGATAATATTAATTTTACTACTCTTGCAACTTCTTCTTTTATTTGGTCTGGTCTAACAAATAAGTGTGCATCGTTTTGGCACATTTCACGTACTCTTTCTAGTCCACAAACACTTCCACTATCTTCAAATCTAAAGTCATGTGCAAGTTCTCCAATTCTAATTGGCAAATCTCTATATGAGTGTATTTTGTTTTTATACACTAACATGTGGTGTGGGCAGTTCATAGGTCTTAATACTAATTCTTCTGTATCTATTTTCATTACAGGGAACATATCTTCTTTGTAATGTGCCCAGTGTCCTGATGTTTTATATAAATCTACGTTTGCAAGAGATGGTGTGTATACGTGTTGGTAACCCATTGCTGTTTCTTTGTCTTGTATATATCTTTCTAAAAGTTTTCTAACAACTGCACCATTTGGTAAGTACATTGGTAAACCTGAACCTACTAATGGATGTGTCATAAATAATTCTAATTCTTTACCAATTTTTCTATGGTCTCTTTGTTTTGCTTCTTCTAGTTGTTGCATATATTCTTCTACTTGACTTGCCTTAGGGAACGAAATACCATATATTCTTTGAAGCATTTTGTTGTTTTCGTTTCCTCTCCAATAAGCACCTGATGTAGAAAGTAATTTTACTGCTTTTACTTTTCCTGTACTCATTAAGTGTGGTCCTGCACAAAGGTCTGTAAATTCTCCTTGTTTATAAAAAGAAATTTCTTCGTTTTCTGGCAATTCCTCTATTAGTTCTACTTTGTATGGCTCGTCCATTTTTTTCATTAATTCTATTGCTTCATTTCTTGGAAGAGTATATCTTTCTATGCTTAAGTCTTCTTTTATTATTTTTTTCATTTCTTCTTCAATTTTTTCAAAGTCATTTTCTGAAATTGGTTTTTCTACATCAAAATCGTAGTAAAATCCACTTTCTATTGAAGGTCCAATAGTTAGTTTTACATTTTCACCATATATTCTTTTTACTGCTTGTGCCATAATGTGTGATGTTGTATGCCAATATGCTTTTTTTCCATCTAAGTCATCAAATGTTAAAATTTCTACTTTGCTATCCTTTTCTACTTTGTAGCGTAAGTCTTTTACTTCTCCGTCTCCCTTTCCTGCCATTGCGTTTCTGGCTAATCCTTCGCTAATTTTTTTTGCTATATCTAAAATTGATATACCTGGTTCTACTTCTAAACTTGAACCGTCTTTTAATTCTACTTTTATCATAAACTCATTTCCCTTCTAAATTACTATTATGTTTATGGCTTATTTTACATTTTACTTAACACCCATTTTTTCTGCTTTATATAGAATTTAATGAGTTAAATTAGTATTTTTGTAAAATTCACCTTATTATTTATCTTCATACCCTGGTTTCTTTAGTAATTTAAACATATTGGTTTTGTATTTTTCTACCCCTGGCTGATTAAATGGATTTACACCTATTAAATTTCCAGACATTGCTACTGCTAATTCAAAGAAATAAATTAGATGCCCTAGAGTTTCTTCGTTTAGCTCGCTCATATTTATTACTATGTTTGGTACTCCTCCTTCTACATGTGCATTTATTGTACCTTCCATAGCTTTTTTATTAACATAGTCTAAATTCTTTCCTGCAAGATAATTTAAACCGTCTAAATTGTCGCCATCTTTTTTTATTTCTATGTCATTTTGACTTTTTTCAATGTTAATTACAGTTTCAAATAGGTTTCTTCTTCCTTCTTGTATATATTGACCTAATGAGTGTAAATCTGTTGTAAATTCAGCACCTGTTGGGAATATTCCCTTTTTGTCTTTTCCTTCACTTTCACCAAATAGTTGCTTCCACCACTCTATCATATAGTGTAGTTTTGGCTCATATGAAACCAAGATTTCGATATTTTTATTATCTTTATATAATAAATTTCTTATTACTGCATATTTGTAGCAGTCGTTATATTTTAAACTTTTATCTACATACTTTTCTTGTGCAAATCTTGCGCCGTTCATTAATTTAGTTATATCTATACCTGCTACTGCAATAGGTAATAGTCCTACTGCTGTTAAAACAGAGTACCTTCCTCCTATATTATCTGGTATAACAAAGGTTGTGTATTTTTCTGTGTCTGCAAGTTGTTTTAAAGCACCTTTTTTCTTATCTGTTGTAACATATATTCTTTTTTGTGCTTCTTTTAGTCCATATTTATTTTCTAATATTTCTCTAAAAATTCTAAAAGCTATTGCAGGCTCTGTGGTTGTTCCAGATTTAGAAATTACATTTATAGAAAAATCTCTATTTTCAATTAAATCAATAATGTCATTAATATAATTTGGATTTAAGTTATTTCCAACATATAAAATCTGTGGAGTTTTTCTTTGCTCTTTTGGCAAATAGTTGTAAAAGGTGTGTGTTAAAGCATCTATTACAGCTCTTGCTCCCAAATAAGAACCACCAATGCCAATAACAACTAGTATGTCTGAGTTTTCTTGTATTTTTTTAGCAGATTTTTTTATTTTTTCAAACTCTTTTTTGTCGTATTTGGTTGGCAATTCCATCCACCCTAAAAATTCTTTTGGGTCATTTGCTTTTTCGTGTAGCTCATCATGAATTTTTTCTACTTCTTCAGCATATTTCATGATATTTTTTTCGGTTACATCGACATTATCAAAATTTACTTTAATATTGTCCATCTTATCTCCTCCTTCGTTTTGTACTAGCAATAGTATATAACATTTGAAGGGTTTATTCAATAGAAAACAAAATATTTTAGATAAATTAGAATTTGCTTTTCAAATTTATCTAAAATATTTTGTTTTAATATTCAGATATTATATTTTCCATAAGTGCATTTATTTAAATGTTTCGTCTAAAACTTTTGCCAAGTATTTCATACTAACTAAACATTGATCTAATGTGTTTCCTGTTGCTCCAACTTCTATCAAGCTTGCTGCTTTTGATACTTGTTGGTTATAACCCGAATATCGCAAAATTATTGGTCTAAATAATCCAGGGTAGAGTTCATTTGCTTTTTGTTGTACTTTTATAGCAAATTTAAGGTTTTGCTGCCACTCTGTATGTGGTATACTGCTTCCATTTCCACCTACAACAAACATTATTTGTGCAGCATATTCATCTCCTATTTTTACAGTTGGTGCATATGTATTATCTCCAACCGCATCTCTATGTACATCTATAACTATGTCTGTATTTTTATTTTCTTCTAACAATTTCGTAACTGTATTTAAAGAACTTGAGTATGACCCTGTATATGATGGGTAATCGTGGTAATTTTCGTCATGTATTACATTAAAACCATATGATTTTAAATGTGTTGTTAATTCTTTGCCTACACGAATTACAGAGTAATTTTTGTCTGTTGTCCTAAAGTTCCCCGTTTGTTTATATTGGTATTTTTCGCTTGCTGTATAACTTTCACAAGAGTGTGTTTGATAAATTATAATATTATCTGTATTTATTTTTAAACTTGTTGGGTCTAGTACTTCATTTGTTAACTTATATTCAGTTTCGTTTTTTATTTTTACACCATAATATTCTTTGGTGTATTTTGGAGTTACATTTGATTCTAGCACTTCTGTTTTTAGCCCTGTTTGCGCTTGTTCTATGTTTTCATCTTCGATATTTTCTTCTGTATTATTTTCACTTGAATTGTTTTCAGTTCCTCTTTCTGTCATTTGTTTGCTATCTTTAGTAGATTTTAAACTGTCTATTGCTCCTAAGTTTACGCTTAATATTTCTTCTATTGTTTTATTTTCTTTTGGACCACTATCGTTATTTTCTTTGCTATTTACTTGTGCCATTACAGGAACACTTACATCTAAGCATGACAAAAGATTTTTCCATTTATTTTCCAAATTTTTAAAATTCTCTGTCTCTCCATTATTTGAATTATTATTTTCATTATTGCTTGAATTATTTTCTTCTTCCACTTTCTTTTTTTCAGTGTTTGCATTTTCTGCTTCTGTACTAGCATCTAATTCTGCAACAGCATTTGCTCCTTCTCCTTCATTTTTTTTGCCATTCTCCACATTATTCTTTATATTTAAAAAATATCTAGTAAGTCCAACTACAATTGCTATTATTATAGTTATTTTTACTAGATATTTTATAATGTCTTTTAGACTAATTACTGCCATATTAATCATATTAATATATTTCTCCTTTGTCCAAGTTCTTATATACTAATATATGCTAGCAGTATTAGATTTATGACAAACTATATAATTAATTTTATCTTTTTACAATTTCTACAATTTCGTCTACATTTATTTCGTTACTGTTAAATGAAATATTTACCTTTTTCTCTTCTCCAGTAGCCATATTTTTAACACTAATAATTCCAGAGTTTATCTCGTCTTCTCCAATAATTATTACATATGGTATTTGTAATTTATCTGCATATTTTAGTTTTGCTTTTAGTTTTTTGTCATTTAAGTATATTTCTGTATTTATATCTTTTTGTCTTAAGCAATTTGCTAACACTATTGGCTTTGATAAATCTTCAACCATTGGAACTACTAGAACGTCTGACATAGCTGTTTTTTCTGCTTTAATAAGTCCAAGCTCATTTAATTTATAAAATAATCTTGTTAATCCTATTGAGATTCCTACTCCTGGAAGTTTTTTATCTGTATAATATTCTGCTAAGTTTTCATATCTTCCTCCAGAACATACGCTTCCAAGTTCTCTATAGTCATTTAAAAATGTTTCATATACTGTACCTGTGTAATAGTCCAAACCTCTTGCAATAGTTAAGTCTACTTTAAAGTTGGTATCTGGAACACCAAACATCCTAATATAATAAACCACACTTTTTAGCTCGTTTAGTCCTGTTTCAAATGTTTCATTTGTTATGTTTAGTTCTTGTAATTCATTTAATTTTTCGTCTGTTGTTCCATCAATTTCTATAAAACTAATTATTTTTTTAACTGCTTCTTCACTTACTCCAATTTTTTCTAATTCTTCTATTACCGCATCTTTTCCTATTTTATCTATTTTGTCTATTACTCTTAAGATTTCTGTAGAATTGTCTTTTTGGTTTATGTATTCAAATAATCCATTTAATATTTTTCTATTGTTAATTCTAATTGTAAAGTCATTAAATCCAAGCTCTTTTATTAAATTATATATAACACTTGGAATTTCTGCATCGTTTATTGTGCTTAGTTCTCCATCTCCAATAATGTCTATATCACATTGGTAAAACTCACGAAATCTTCCTTTTTGCGCTTTTTCTCCTCTATACACTTTACCAATTTGATACCTTCTAAATGGAAAACTTAGATTTCCATAATTTTTAGCTACATATTTTGCAAGAGGTACTGTTAAGTCAAACCTCATAGCAATGTCTGTATCTCCTTTTTGAAATTGATATATTTGTTTTTCTGTTTCTCCACCTGCTTTTGCAAGTAATATTTCTGATAGTTCTAATATTGGTGTATCTAATGGTAAAAAGCCAAATTTTTGATATGTTTTTTCTATTTTTTGTTTCATTTGTTCAAATAATATTTGCTCGTTTGGCAATAGTTCCATAAATCCTGGTAATGTTCTTGGTTCTATCATAAATTTCATCCCTTTCTATATTATAAATTTAGCTATTTTATATTTTTACATTTGTTTTAATCTATTCTAGGTTCTAAGTCAAGGTATATTGGTTTTTCTGCATATATCATAGTAGATTTTCCATGTCCAGGGTATATTATAGTATCATCTGGTAATATTAATATTTTATTTACAATTGAATCCATTATTTCTTCTAAACTACTTGTAGGTAAGTCTGTTCTTCCCCAAGTTCCCCTGAATATAGTATCTCCTGAAAATAGTAATTTTTCCTGTTCACAGTAAAGAGAGCTTCCACCTCTTGTATGTCCTGGAGTATGAATTACTCTAAATTCAAGTTCTCCAACATGTAATAAATCTCCGTCATCTACTCTTGAATCCGCTTCTATTACTATATGATTTATTCCTATATAGTCTGTTAAACTAATATTTTGGTCATATAATCCATCTACATCATACCTATGAATTAATACTTTACCACCTTTTGCATCTTTAACTTCTTTTAATCCTCTTATATGGTCTCCATGGCAATGTGTTAAATATATATATTTAACATTTGCTTCTAAAATGTCTAACATTTCTATTATTTTTTCTGGGTTTCCTCCTGGATCTATAACCATTGTTTCTTTTGATTTTTCATCTTGCACGATGTAGCAATTTGTTTTATCTGGAATTCCTCCATCTACTTTTAATATTTTTAATATCATTTTCCTACTTCCTTTGTTTTTTTATTTTTAGCTTTTCTTTTAGTTTGCTCTAATTTATAAAGTTTAAACATATTTTATTTCTTTCTCTTTACTTCATATACGCTATCTACTTTTCTTAAGGTTTTTAAAACTTTATTTAATTCTTCTATATTTTCTACTTCTACTGTAACTTCTGCAATTACCATTTTTTCTTTTGTAGTTCTTGCATTAATTGCTATTAGCTTGGTTTTTATACTATTTATGGCTGTAATTAAGTCTGCAAGTAAACCTGTTCTGTCATTTGCATAGATTTCTATTGTAACATCATATGCTTTTTCCTCGTTTTTGCTCCACACTACATCTATCATCCTATTTTCTTCTGAAATAAGTGATTTTATATTTGTACAATCCTTTCTATGTATAGACACTCCTCTACCTTTTGTAATATAACCAACTATGTCATCTCCTGGTACAGGGTTACAACATTTTGATAGCTTTACTAGGCAGTTATCTATTCCTTTAACAATAACTCCTGCATTATAGCTTTTATCTTCAACTAATTTTTGGCTTGTAAGTTGTTCTATTTTCTTTTCTATATTTGCTTCATTATGTTCTTTTTTGTATTCCTCTAATATTCTTGCAACTACTTTTCCAGCAGTTATTCCACCAAATCCAATGCTTGCATACATATCGTCTGTGTTATTAAATTTATACCTGTTTAAAGCTGCTTGTACAAATTCTGGTTTAAATATTTCTGTATGACTTAACCCTAATTTTTTTAGTTCTTTTTCTACTGCATCTTTACCCTTTTCAATATTTTCATCTCTTTGATTTTTCTTAAACCAAGAAAGTATTTTGTTTTTAGCTGTAGAACTTGCCACAAATTTTAGCCAGTCCCTACTTGGTCCTTTTGATTGGTCAGATGTTAAAATTTCTACAATGTCTCCACTTTTTAGTTTTGTTATAATAGGCATCATTTTGCTATTTACTTTACAGCCAACCATTTTGTTTCCAATTGCTTCGTGTATGGTGTATGCAAAATCTATTGGCGTACTTCCTTTTGGCAAAGCCTTTATTTGACCTTTCGGAGTAAATACATAAACTTCGTCTTCAAACAATTCTGTTTTTAGGGTTTTCATAAATTCATCTGGGTCTTGTAAGTCTTTCTGCCACTCTAATGTTTCTCTAAGCCATGATAATTTATCATCTGTTACTACAACATTTGCTTTTTTATGTGTTCTAAAACTTGCCTCTTTATATGCCCAATGTGCAGCAATACCAAACTCAGCAACTCTATGCATGTCCCAAGTACGTATTTGTACCTCAAAAGGTGTTCCTTTTGGTCCTATTAGTGTTGTGTGTAAAGACTGGTACATATTTGGTTTTGGCACAGAAATATAATCTTTAAATCTTCCTGGCATTGGAGTATATAATTCGTGCACAACACCTAAAGCCGCATAACAGTCTTTAACAGAATTAACTATAATTCTTAAAGCAAATAGGTCATATACTTGGTCTAATGTTATATTGTCCCTTTTCATTTTATTATAAATACTGTATAAATGCTTTGCTCTTCCTGTTATTTCGCCTTCTATTTTCTGCTTTTTTAATGCAACTTTAATTTGGTCTAGAATTTGGTCAATAAATTTTAGTCTTTCTTCCCTCTTTTTATCTATTCCAGCAACTAATTCTCTATATTCTTCTGGGTATAAATATTTAAAAGATAAATCTTCAAGCTCCCATTTTAAAGAATACATACCCAAACGGTTTGCAAGAGGTGCATATAAAACCATAGTTTCTCTTGCATTTGCTATTTGCCTATCTCTTGAAAGATATTTAAGAGTTCTCATGTTATGAAGTCTATCTGAAAGTTTTATTAAAATTACTCTTATATCTTTTCCCATTGCAAGAAACATTTTTCTATAATTTTCTACTTGTTGCTCTTCTATTGTTGCATATTCTAATTTGTTTAATTTGGTTACGCCATCTACCATGTCTGCAATTTCTTCACCAAATTTTTCTATAATGTCTTTTTTAGTAACATTTGTATCTTCTACTACATCATGAAGAAGAGCAGCACAAATTGTGCTATCATCTAGTCCAAGTGTTGACAAAATATATGCTACTTGAACTGGATGTATTATATATGGCTCACCAGATTTTCTAAGTTGCCCCTCATGCTGTGATTTAGCAAATTCATATGCTCTGCTTACCATTTTTATATCTATTTTTCTATTATGCTTTTTCATTTCTTTTATTACATCATCTAATGTATATTCTTTTACTTCTGACATATCTATTCACTTCCTTATGTGCTTACATTATATAGACTTTCTAATATCTTTAATTGTAACTTGTACATTTTCGTTTCCATTAAATACATTAACATCTATTGTTCCAACTATATCTACTCTATCTTCTATTTTATAATGCTCTGTCAAGTCCCCCATGTTAAATCCAATTCCATCTATAAAGAAATTATCTTGTTTTAATAGCATTTTTAAGTGTTTTCCTTCAGATAAAGACCTTATTGAAACAATTTTTAAATTTTCTATTAGGAAAAGTGGCATTTTGTTTTGTTCCCCAAAAGGCTCTAATTTCTGCAATTCTTTTACGTTTTCTAAACTTATATCTTTTAAATCTACCTTTCTTTCTATATTAATTACAGGTACAATTTCCGATATATTTTTTGATTTTGCATATTCTATAAATGCATTTTTAAATTCCTTAAATTTATCTTTTTTTATTGTAATACCAACTGCCATTGAGTGCCCACCAAATTTTTCTAAATAGTCTGAGCATTTCATTAAAGCCTCATGTAGGTCAAACCCTGGTATGCTTCTTCCAGAACCTTTTCCTTCTTCTCCTTCAAAACATATTAATATACTTGGCTTAAAATATTCATCTGTTATTTTTGAAGATACAATTCCTGCTACTCCATGGTGCCACCCTTCTTTTCCTAATACTATTGCTGTTTCTTCATTGCTTTTTTCTATTTCTTCTACAGCTTCATCATATATTTTTCTTTCTACTTGTTGTCTTGCCGAATTATATTCGTTCATCTTTTTAGCTAATTTGTCTGTTGTTTGTTTATCTTTGGCTAAAAATAATTCCAATGCTTCGTCTGCATGCCCTAATCTTCCACATGCATTTATTCTTGGAGATAATCCAAATGAAACCATTGTAGAATCTATTTTTTTAAATCCACATAAATTTATTAAAGTTTTTAATCCAATGTTATTTGTTCTTTCTACTAGCATTAGTCCAAGTTTAGCTATTACTCTATTTTCATCTACAAGAGGTACAATATCTGAAATAGTACCAATTGCAGCAATATCTAAAAATTTTAAATATTCCTTTTCTGGCAAGTTCCATGTTATTGCTAATGCTTGTATTAACTTAAAAGCTACTCCACACCCTGCTAATTGGTTAAATGGGTATTTGTTATCTTTTCTTTTTGCATCTACAACAGCTATACAATTTGGAATTTCTTCTCCAGGCTCATGATGGTCTGTTACAATAACATCTATTCCTATACTTTTTGCATATTCTATTTCTTCAATACCAGTAATTCCACAGTCTACAGTAATTATAAGTGTTGTGTCTGAATAAGAAATTTCTCTTATTGCATCTTTATTTAACCCATAACCCTCTTCTAGTCTATTTGGAATATAGGTTTTAACATCTATTCCAGAATTTGCAAAAAAGTTTTTAAGTAACGTAATACTTGTTATTCCATCTACATCATAATCTCCATATATAGTAATAACTTCTTTATTGTCTACAGCTTTTACAATTCTATCTACAGCCTTTTCCATATCTGGTAAAAGAAATGGATTATAAAAATCATTTCTAGTTGGATTTAAGAATTTTGTAACTTCTTCATCTGTAGTAATATTTTTGTGAATTAAAATGCTAGCCAATAAATTACTTATTTTATGTTTTTTTGCAAATTCTTCTACCTCTTCATTATTAACTTTGCTTACTTCCCATTTTTTTATCATGTTTAATTTCATCCTTTTCTAATGCATAACCTTTTAAAAGAGATATTCTTTTTTTGCTTTAAGGTTAAATTACTTAATTTGCTGTTTCATCCTTAAGTACCCTAATTCTTCCCATCTGTTATATGCTAAATTTAGCCTAAATAAAACTTTTGGTTTTGCACCGGCTCTGTTTTTGTCTACCACACAAGCATAATATCTAACATCTGGGTCTGTATATTTTTTTAAATCAAAATATTTTGTATCTACTTCTTTTAAAGAATACTCGTAGTCATCATATGTTTCCTTATTTATTTGCTTTATTAAACAAAGTGTGTCTAAAACTTCTTTTACAGTTCTACTAACTGCTAAATCGTTAACATCTAAGTTTATTGGTAGTGTTGTACTTTCTGTTAATTGTAAAGTAGAATAAATAAACATATTAAAGTTTTGTGCTAAGTTTGAAAGTATTGTTGCAGTTTTCTTTATTTCCTCTCCCTTACCAATATTTGCAGTATCTGTTTTTAATGTATCATAGAATACATATTCTATTTTTTCTTTGTAATAGTAATTCATTATAACTTTTTTTAGCTCATCATTTGTGTGGTCTGTTATATTTATAAAATAAATTGAATTATTTATTTCTTTATTAGCCCAATCTACTGCTTTTATTGTTTTGTTAAATTCTGTAGAGATTCCAGTTAGTCTTTTTACAAAGTCTGCTTGGCTTTCTTTTTCTTCTTTTACAACAAAACCGTTTTCATCTACTTTAACTTTTTTTGGGTCATCTGGTCTAAACTTAAATTCTAAAAGTTCTCCTTCTGTTTTGCTTATATCTTGTCCATGTAGTTTTTGAATCTCTGGATTATTTATTATTGTTGTAATTAAGCATAGTTTCATTTTGTCTTCTGACATTTCATTTGAAATAATTAATACTTTTTTCTTATGAATAAATGCTGTATATGCTGCTAGATTAATTGTAAACCTACTTTTACCAGAGTTTGAAGGCATGGCAAATGCCATTGTTTCTCCTTTTCTTAAACCTTTGAAAACACTTGAAAGTATATGGAAAGGAAATTCTAAGCCATTTGTTAGAGTGTTGTCTCCCATTTCTAAAAAACTAGTTAAATCTTTATTTAAAACTGCTTGTTTAAACTTTCCAGTAACTGTTACTTGGTTTACAGCACTTTCTACTTCTTCTACTGACATTGATTTATATAAAACATAATTTATTATTTCTACTATTTTGTCTTGATTTTCTTTTATTGGATTTTCTAAATAGCTTTTTCTTAAGATGAATAATTTTTTTAGTTCTATATAAATTTCTTCTATATTATAGTTTTCATCCATGTATTCTGCCATTAAGTCTTCTTTAAATTCACGTATTTCATTATTATATTTTGGCAGATTATAACCATCTTTTGCTACTTCTGGAGTATACTTACTTCCTTCTGTAAATAATACACTTTTGTAAACTTCTGTGCATTTATCATCTTCAAAGTGGCACTCTTTTTTTGTTATATAATATTTTGTTATTAATTTAGGATTATTTAATAGCATACCTAAATAAATATGTTCTAATTCTTCATTTCTTAGCTGTTTAGGGTATATTCCTTCATCTTGCTCTTCTGTCTCTTCATCTGTTGTATTATCTTCATCATCGCTTTGTTCTCCATCTTGGTCATTTTCGGAATTTTCTGTGTCTTCATCCTTTTCTTCATTATTATTTTCTTCTTGTGTATCATCCTCGCTCATCTTGCTATCAATATCGTTTTCAGTTGTTATGTTTGTATCGTCTTCATCTGAATAATCGTCTGAGTAGTTATTATTTTCGTCATTATATTCTTTTAGTCTTTTATATAAAGGGTCTTCTGAAAGTTCGTCATACTCGTCATTTTGGAAAAAGTCGTCATCGTCTACATCTGATGCACTTTTGTATGTTGTATCTTCAAAAAAGTCCTCATCTTTAACATCTTCTATTTCGTTTTGTTCTTCTTTCTTCTCTTCTTTCTTTTGGTTTTCTTCATTTTTGTTTTGCTTTTGATTATCTTTTTTGTGTTCCTTATTATTTTCTTCTTCACTTTTTTCGTTACTTACTTTGCTTTGTTTATTTTCTTTAGGTTTATCTTCGTCCTTCTTTTTCTTACTTTTTTTATTTGATTCTTTTTGCTCCGTTTTTTCATTTTTTACATCTTTTTTTGTACTAGCATTTTGTATTTTTTCAATTCTATCTAAAGCTTTTTTAAATTCTTTGTTTCGTATTTCTTGTTTTATTTTCTCTACTTCTTCTCTGTTTTCATCTGTTACTTTCAATTTTTGTAAACTTTCAAATAATTTTACAGCATAATTTTCCATATTTCTACTCTTCCTTTCTTGCCTTTCTACTATTGTTAAAAGACAAAATTTTTCTTCTCTTTTGACTTTTTATGATTATATAACATATTTTTTCGTAATTCAATATAAGAGTAGAGAAAACTATTTTCTAAATTTTAGATTGAATTTTGTATAAAAAATTGGTAATAAAAAAACAGTACAAAATTTAGCGAATTTGTACTGTTCAATTATGTATAGTTTCTTTGCTTATGTTATAACTATTTTCTATAATAATTCTCATATTATTTGTGTTACAATATGTTAAGAAAAAATTTATCTATATATTTAATTTGTATAGTTTTATTATATGTAAATTATTCTTTATTTTTTATTTTTTTAATTTCTTCTTTAGTTAGTCCTGTTGCATCAATTATTATTTCTATTGGTATATTTTTCTTTAAAAGATTTTTGGCTATCTCTATTGCTTTTTCTTCTTTGCCATCGTCTCTTGCATCTTTCTCTCTTTGTATTGCATCCATCCTTGCTATTTTTGCTTTTAGTAGTTGTCTTCTTA
>CAJMQM010000016.1 GCA_905215615.1 uncultured bacterium
TTTTTATTATAAGCAAAATAAAAAAATTACTTAATTAATAAAAAAACTATTGACAAAAAATATAAAAAGAAGTACTATTGTATTATTGTATTAATACAATAACTTGAAGGAGGAAAAATGGAGTGGAATTTTGAAAGTGACAGACCTATCTATATACAATTAGTAGAAAAAATGAAAATAGCTATTATTTCTGGAAAATATAAACTAGGAGAAAGACTTCCATCTGTTAGAGATTTTGCAATAGAAATAAAAGCAAACCCTAATACTGTACAAAGAGCATATTCAGAATTAGAAGCAGAAGGTTTAGTAATAACACAAAGAACTAATGGAAAATTTGTTACAGAAGATATAAAACTTGTAAATAAAATGAAAGAAGAAATAGCAAAACAAAACTTAATGAAATTTATAGATAGTATGACACAACTTGGTTTTTCAAAAGATGAAATAAAAGAATATTTAATATTAAATAGTGGAAGGGGAGAAAAGTAAAATGGAGTTGTTAAAATGTACAAACTTATGTAAAAGTTATGGACATGTGAGAGCACTAGACAATGTAAGCTTTTCAGTTGAAAAGGGGAGAATAGTTGGTCTTTTAGGAACAAATGGAAGCGGAAAAACTACATTAATAAAAATAATAAATGAATTATTAGTACCAAATTCTGGTGAGATTTTAATAAATGGAAATAAGCCAGGAGTAGAAAGTAAAAAGATAATATCATATTTGTCTGAAAGAACTTATTTACCAGAAGATAAAAAGGTAATAGAAATTTTAAATTATTTTAAAGATTTTTACAAAGATTTTAATAAAGAAAGGGCACTAAAGTTACTAGAAGAATTAAATATAAATAAAGAAAGTAAGTTAAAACAATTATCTAAGGGAACAAGGGAAAAAGTACAGCTAGTGCTAGTTATGAGTAGGGATGCAGACTTATATGTACTAGATGAGCCAATTGGTGGAGTAGACCCAGTAGCAAGAGACCGAATACTAGATTTAATACTAAAAAACTTTAAAGAAGGCTCAAGCATACTTATTTCAACACATCTAATTTCAGACATAGAAAAAATATTAGATGATGTAATATTTATAAATCAAGGAAAAATTATATTAACATCAAGTGCAGATGAGATAAGAAATAAATATAACACCTCTGTAGAAGGTGCATTTAAGGAGGTATTTAAGGGATGTTAGGAAAAATGCTAAAATATGATTTTAAAGATTATTCTAAAAGTATGTTGCCAATGTGCTTAATGCTATTTATAATATCAATATTAACTAGAATTTTTTCTGTTATTTCAGAAAATATAGAAAACTTAAAAACAGCATTTAGTATATTATTTGGAATATCAACTTTTGTTTTTTGCATTGTTATTATAGTTTCACTAGTTTATTGCTTTTTTATATCAATAAAAAATTATTATAAAAAAGTATTAAAAGACGAAGGGTATTTAACACATACATTACCAATAAAAAAGAGTAGTATTGTATTATCTCAAATAATTACTTCAACAATATGGATAATAATTATAGCCTTAGTTGTAATACTTACACTTGGAATTGCATATTATGAAAAAGAGCTAATAGATACAATTTGGAACGCACTAAATACCGAAATTGAAGGTCAAGTAATAATTTCACCTATGGTTACATTAATAATTATTTGTTTAATGATGCTTTGCTCATATATAAGTACAATTTTAGCAATATATTGCTCAATGACAATAGGACATGGATTTAGCAATAATAAAATAGGCTATTCTATTATTGCAGGAGTAATATTCTATGTAGCATATCAAATATTAGGTATTATATTAATATTAACAATCGTAGGAATTAATTATAATGATTTATCTGTAATAAATAGTAATCCAGAAATAGGCACAAATGTAGTATTCCAAATTATAATTGGAGCATTTATAGAAAACTTCATAATAGGGGCAGTAGCGTATATTTTAACAAACTATAATTTAAAAAAGAGGCTAAACTTAGAATAATTAAAGAAAGCTAATTAAAGTTTTCTACATATAAAAAACAAAAACCAGTTTAGATATAAGTTAAATTTTATATCTAGACTGGTTTAAATTTTTCTTTATAAAAAATGCCTGTCTCTAACTTTATTATTATTGTTTAAGTTCTTTTCTTATTTTATTAAAAGATAAAGTACAAATTATGCTTATTACAATAAAATATAAACTACTAGTAAATATAGAAATTCCTATATAAAATAAAATAGGCTCTGAATATAATGCAGAATATATGAATAATATAAAGATAGAGAACACTAGTAAGACAAAAGAAAAGCTTAAACAAGATTTCATTATATGTAAAACTTTTTTATCTACACTTTTAAATTCATTTAATATCTTTTTCATATGTAAACCTCACTTAATAAATAATTGTTATTCAATATTAATTATATGTTAACATAATATTAAAAGAAACTCAATGGAAATTATAGCCATGTATTATTGTATAATGGATTTAATCTTCTATAAGAAAAAATATTAATAACATTATAGGAAATTTAAAAAAGAGAAAATTAATTAAGAAAATAAAAAAATTAATCTAAATTAGAAAAACAAATTTTATATAATAGAAGTATATTAAATTGGTTTATTCTAATAGATTAATTCTTTTATGTATTTTTAAAAAACTGTGCACAATCTTTTAAAAACTATTTTGCTAAAGCATTTAATTTCTTAGCCATATTTGATTTTTTTCTAGCTGCTGTATTTTTTACAATAACACCTTTTGTACAAGCTTGGTCTACTTTTTTTGTAGCTTCTGAGAATAATTTTGTAGCTTCTTCTTTATTTCCAGCTTCTACTGCTTGTTCAAATTTCTTTACAGCTGATTTATATCCAGATTTAATCATATTATTTCTAAGAGTTTTCTTTTCAATAACATTAACACGTTTAATAGCTGATTTAATGTTTGGCATGTGTTTGCACCTCCCTTAAGTTAATAAAATCAACATATATTCTACCACGAAATTTCTTATTTGACAAGGGGTTAACAACATTTTTATTTGTTCAAAAAAATTGAATCGGTTTAATGCTAGTAAAATCTGTGCATAAATTGAAAAATTGTGGAAATAATAAACATAAAAATAGATTGTAGTGATTAAATATGTGGAAAAAATTGATAATAGGTTTAATAGCTGGAATAATAAGTGGATTTTTTTCTGCTGGAGGAGGACTTATTTTAGTGCCTTCATTTGTATATTTTCTTAATTTAGATGAAAAAAAGGCAAGGGCAACTTCGCTTTTTTGTATGTTACCAATGGTTTTAACAACTGCATTTTTTTATGGAAAAAATAATTTTATACATTGGGACATAGGAATAAAATGTGCAATAGGTGGAATTATTGGAGGAATAATAGGTGCAAAGTTACTTAACAAAATACCAAATAAATATTTAAAAATTATATTTGCAATATTTTTAATATATGCAGGAATTAGTATGATTATAAAATAGATAATGATAACATAACAATTATGCATACTTAGCATACTTATAAAAAACTAAATATAATAAAGGATAGACATAAAATGATAGAGATTTTAATTGGTTTAGTTTCTGGAATTGTAAGTGGAACAGGTATGGGAGGAGGAACTATTTTAATACTTCTCCTTTCTATTTTTATGGGGCTAGACCAACATGTGGCACAAGCAACAAATTTGGTATTTTTTATCCCAACAGCCATATCTGCCATATTAATTAGTTTAAAAAAGAAAAACATTGATGTGAAATTAGGGATTACCATTATAATTATAGGAGTTATAGGTGCTGCTATCGGTGCGATTATATCAAGTAAAATGGAAGTTAGTCTGCTTAGAAAAATTTTTGGAATTTTTTTGTTAATAATAGCAATATATGAAATTTATTCTTGGTATAAGATGTATATAAAAAAGAAAAATAAGACATAATAAAAGTAAGAAATAAAATATTTCAAATTTACAAAAATTATATAAAAAGGAGGAATTTAAATGAAATTTGTTAAAGGGATGCTAGTGGGTGGCTTAATATCAGCAGGAGTTGCTATGGTTTGTGCAGGAACAATGGAACAAAATAAAAAGAAAGTAATGAAAAAAGGTAAACAATTTGCTAGAAAATTAGGATTAATGTAAAACATAATTATAATATAATTGTATAAAACAAAAGATATGTAAAAATAAAGATATATAAATAAAATAATATTGAAAATAAATGTATAAAATGCACTCTTAATTATTGTTAATATTTTATAAAACAAATATTAAATTAGGAGTGTATTTTTATGTTGTACAAAATAAATATTGAAGAACAAAATTTATAAAAATTTTGTTCTTCAACAATTTTATTAACAGATTAGAAAAGTGCTTAATTACAAATTAGCAAGGTTTTTCTGACTTGCATGGAAGTTCTGGTTTACATGGCTTATCTGGTCTACATGGTGGGCACTCTAATTTAATACCTTTTAAACATTTTCCTTCATGTTTGCTTTCTACACAAACTTTACAATGTTTTACTTCATCTACCCAGATATTTATCTCATAAAATCTATTTGCACATAGTGGTCCAAATACGAATTCACCATTTTTATCTGTGAAAGTATGAGAAACAGGTCTTCTTTCTTCTTTTCCACACTCACAAACTACTTCTACTAATTTTACAACAGCATTATCAACTGGATCACCATAGCAATCTTTAACTATTCCATAGATAACACTACGGTCATCAGATGGTAAAGTAATATCTAGGTCAAATTGTTTACCAGTTGCAAGAATACCATCTACATTAACAACTGGGCAAACTCCTTTATCATATTCCATTATAAATTCCTCCTTTTTTTATTTATAATATATATTATTCATAAAAAAATAAAAGGTGACTTTATTCGACAAAGAATAATTTTTATAAAATAGGAATAAAGCTAAATATTTTATCATAATAATAAAATAGATTTTGTCTATGGAGGAAATATGTTTTTAGTAATTAATAAAAATAAAATATATACATATATTGTAACTATTTGTATGGTGGTTATTTTGTTTGTGTTATCATTTGCAATGTTATCTAATAGTGAAAATACTGTTGTTACATCTACAAATACAGTAAGTAATAATTCAATAATTAATGGTAATAAATAGCCATATGTATAAATTTGGTATGCTTGGCTATAATTAGAATAAATTTATTGAATAAATGTATCTCTTAAAAATAAAATTTACTTAAAAAATAGTATTTCTAGAATCTAATATAACGAACTTAGAAACTAAAAATTTAAGTTTATAAAACTAAAAAATGTAAATATTAGGAAAGATAAATAAGCAAAATACAGTTTATACAGCTAACAACTATGTTAATATTATGCAAATATAATAGAAAAAAATAACATTTTATGTAGACAAAGTAAATTTAAAGTGGTATAATATAAAATATGGCTGGGTTACAGCTTAAGAGATATTATAAATTTTAAGAAACAAATATGAGGAGGAAATTAAATTGAATACTATTTATGAGGAAAATAACCATATTACATTAATGGGCAAAGTAACAAGCGAAAAAAGATTTAGTCATGAAATATATGGAGAAAAATTCTATATATTTGACATAAGTGTACCACGTTTAAGTGGAAGCTCAGATATTATACCAGTTACAATATCTGAAAGATTATTAATAGGGGACGACATAAAAATAGAAAGCAAAGTAGTTATTGATGGACAATTTAGGTCATACAATAGTTATGAAAACGAAAAAAGCAGATTAGTACTTACAGTTTTTGCAAAAGACATTAAACTTACAGAAAATCAAGAAGAGGAAATTAAAGCTGGAAAAGATGTAATTTCAAATGAAGTAACTTTAACAGGTTACATTTGTAAAAAACCAATTTATCGTAAAACTCCATTTGGAAGAGAAATTGCAGATGTCTTATTAGCAGTAAACAGAGCATACAATAAATCAGACTATATTCCATGTATTGCATGGGGAAGAAATGCTAGATTTTGTGAAAATATGCCAGTAGGAACAGAATTAAAAATAATAGGTAGAGTTCAATCAAGAGCTTATGAGAAAAAACATGAGGACGGAACAATAGAAAATAGGATGGCATATGAAGTTTCAGTAGGAAGCTTAGAAGTAGCAGGAGAAAGCACAACAACAAATAAAGTAGACAATGAAGAAGAAAACGAAAATAAAGAGGCTATGTAATAAAGGGGCTATAAAAGCTTCAACAAAAAATAAGATTTGAGTTAAAATTCTAGCTCAAATCTTATTTTGGATTATAACTATAAATTTACATATATATCTATTTTTTTTTTTCGGGAATAATTATTTTATCTTTATTAGGTTTTTTTTGTGGTTTTTCTATATTTATATGTTCACGTACTGGAGAGATATTTAGACCGTCTCCGTCACCTGAAACAATTTTAATCTCTTTTTTTTCTACATTTTCATCTAAATTTTCCATAACACATACCACCATTTTTATAATTTCTTTTTATAATATAACATAGAAAAAATAAATATTCAATAATCTAATGTGAAAAAATTCCAATAAAATTGAAAAAATGGCTATTTTGTGGTATAATAAAAGTTATAAATTTTGCTAATATGGTAAAAAGTTTGTATGTAATGCTTATATTAAAATAATAAAAGAAAGGGAGTATACTATGAAAAAGATGAACAAATCTCTAATACGGTTAATTGAAATAGGTGCAATGGATGCAATTAAAGATATATACTTGAATATATTTCTTATTGCAAGGATTTATGAATTAGCAAGTAATGCAACAAAAACGGTAGCAATTTATTATATCATTGAATATGTATGTATTGCAATAACAATGGTGGCATGTGGAAGTTACTTTAAGCGGAAACCAAACAATGGACTTAGAGTTGGCATGGTATTAAACCTTGTATTACTGCTTGTTATTATGAGGTTGGATGACCAAATAATTATGTATTACCCAGTGGTAGCATGTATATTTGGCGTCGCAATGGGAACTTACTATGGTCCTATGCAAGTGTTACTTGGAAACTATGCAGACTCTGATGCAGTAGGGTACAGTGCAATATCTACTATGCTGTATAATATTGTTAATGTAGTATTTCCTATTACCATTGGTGCATATATTGAGAAAACGTCCTTTTTAGCAGTAACAGTATGTATGTTGGCAGTTACTGGTATTGAATTTGTACTATCCTTTGGAATTGAAAAAATACAAAGTACACAGAAATGTAATTTGTATGCTTTCCTAAAAATCCTTAAGAAGAACAAAATTAGCAAAACTATAAATGTCTACATTATAGTATTCTTAAAAGGAATTACATCATCTGTATTAGACAGAACAGTATTAATACTAATAATGATGATGTTTGGAAGCACAATGCAGTTAGGCATTTTATCTACTATTTTTTCGATATTTACTGTATTATCTAGTTGGTTAGTCAATAAAATACACAAAGATAGAAAAAATAAGTGGCTAATTAAAATTTCAGCGGTTATGCCAATGGTAGCTGTAATATTGTTAGTAGTAGACACAAGTACAGCAACATTTATCACATATAAGGCGATTTCAGCAATCTTTATCTGCATATTATCGGTTTTTGCTGATGCAAGCAGATATAACACAATTGGAGAATTGAAGGAACTATATGCGGCAGAACATCAGACTCTTTCGGAACTTTCTTTAGCGGCAGGAAGAATAATCGGTTTGACGGTTTTACTTTTAGTAAATGAGGTTATTGGAGGAATGTTTGCGATTAAAATAATGCTGGTAATTATAGGAATTGCAATAATCGTATATGCAATTTTCATCGCAAAAAGTCAAGACTAAATTTTTAATATAGGCTTCAAGAAAGCAGGTGGGATAATACTCACCTGTTTTCTATATAATGTAGTAAAATATTGCAATTTATATAAAACTATGGAAAAAAATATGAAAATATGTTATTATATAAACTAGTTTATATAAGAGTAAAAATAGAAGAAATAAGCATATATTGGGACAATATTCATAAAAAATACAAATCAAAATATGATGGATGAATTAGTAAAGTTGAAACATATAGAATTGAAGAAGAAAAATAAGCAGGTATATAAAGCAAAAATCTTTAATCGAGTTTTGCATGATGAAAAGTGAAAATTAGGAAGTGAAGTAATGGAAAAAGAAAGAAAAATGGGGATAATAGAGGCAATCTTATTTGCAGCAGGAAGAGAAGTAACAATAAAAGAGCTTATGACTGTTTTAGAAGCAGAATCAAGTGAGATAATAAGCATAGTAAATGAAATGAAAGAAAATTATGAAAAAGAAAATAGGGGAATTCAAATAATAAATGTAGATGGAGCATATCAATTATGTACTAAAAAAGAAAATTATGATTATATATGCCAGATTTTCGATAAAAGAGCAAAACTACAATTATCACAAGCTGTAATGGAAACTTTATCAATTATTGCATATAATCCAAGAATTACTAGGGCAGAAATTGAAGCTATAAGAGGTGTAAATTCTGATGGAGTAATATATAAGCTTTTAGATTATAATTTAATTGCAGAAACAGGGAAACTAGATGCACCAGGAAAGCCAACTACTTTTTCTACAACAAATGAATTTTTAAAAATGTTTGGGCTTTCAAGCTTAAAGGATTTACCAGAATTACCTAGATATAAACTAGATAGTAATAAACAAATAATAATAGATGACATAGTAAATGGAGAATCAGAAGAAAATACAGCAGAGTTAGAGGTCCCGGGTAAAGCCGAAAATGAAGAAGAAAAAACACGGTGTTAATAAATAAATATAATAATTATAAAGTTTTGGGTAACTTTAAAACCTTAAATATATTGTACAAGGAGAATTTTTATGGATAAAGAATATGTTAAAGAGCTTACAAATATAGAAGAAGATTTTGCACAATGGTATACAGATATTGTGTTAAAAGCAGAACTTGCAGATTACACAGATACAAAAGGCTGTATTGCTATAAAACCATATGGTTATGCTATATGGGAAAATATACAAAAATACACAGACGATTTATTTAAAAAGTCAGGGGTAAAAAATGTATATCTTCCAGTATTAATTCCAGAGAGTTTATTACAAAAAGAAAAAGACCATGTAGAAGGATTTGCACCAGAAGTAGCAATGGTTACAGAAGCGGGAGGAGAGCCATTAGATGAAAAGCTTGTTATAAGACCTACTTCAGAAACAATGTTTTCAAACCTTTACTCAAAATGGGTTAGCTCATGGAGAGATTTACCATTAGTATATAATCAATGGTGTAATGTACTAAGATGGGAAAAAGAAACAAGACCATTTTTACGTTCTCGTGAGTTCTTATGGCAAGAAGGGCATACAATACATGCTACAGAGAAAGAAGCTAGAGAGCGTACTATACAAATGCTTAATATATATGCACAAGTTGTGGAAGATTTACTTGCAATTCCAGTTGTAAAAGGAGAGAAAACACCAAGTGAAAAATTTGCAGGTGCAGAAAACACATACACAATAGAAACATTAATGCATGATGGTAGAGCACTTCAGTCAGGTACTTCACATTACTTTGGACAAAACTTTACAAAACCATTTAATATAAAATTCCAAAATAAAGATGGTAAAGAAGAATATGCTTACCAAACTTCATGGGGAATTAGTACAAGATTATTAGGTGGAGTTATTATGGCACATGGAGATGACAGAGGACTAAAATTACCACCAAAAGTTGCTCCAATTCAAGTTGTAATAGTACCAGTTGCAGCACATAAAGAAGGGGTTATAGAAGAAGCAACTAAACTAAAAGAAAAATTAGAAAAAAATTATCGTGTAGAATTAGATTTAAGAGATAATTATTCTACTGGCTATAAATTTAATTATTGGGAACTAAGAGGAGTACCAACTAGAATAGAAATAGGTCCAAGAGATATAGAAAACAAGCAATGTGTTGTGGTTAGAAGAGATACATTAGAAAAGCAAGTAATAAAACTTGATGAAATATCAAATAATTTAGAAAATATATTAGAAGATATTCAAAAAAATATGTATAATGCATGTGTAGAGAGAGTAAAACAAAAAACAACAATAGCCACAAATATGGAAGAATTTGAGCAAAACCTTAAAGAAAATCAAGGCTATGTTAAAGCAATGTGGTGTGGAGATGAAGCTTGCGAAGATAGAATAAAAGAGCTTACAGGTGCTAAATCTAGGTGCATACCATTTGAACAAGAAAAATTATCTGACAAATGTGTTTGCTGTGGCAAGACTGCTACAAAAATGGTTTATTGGGGTAGACAATATTAAGCTTAGTATAGTTCCTTATAAAAAATGATAATTAGGAAAGGCATTTATTAAAAAATATATGAATTTATTGTTTTACAATAAGAAAACTTTCATTTTATTTTTACATAAAGTTATTTTATAACTATGAGGGAGAAAGCAAAAAAGATAATAGAAATTAATTGTTTCTATTATCTTTTTTTTCTTTGTTATAAATAACCTCTAATAATAATTAGGTCCATATAAATAAAGGTTAAGCGCAAAGTAATTTACACATTATTCCTCAAACTTTTTATTTAACGTATTTAATATTTCTGGGTAAATTTTATAAGCATTTGTTTTCCAATTATTTACTATTTTTTTTGCCTCATCACGTGAACCACAGAAAACTTTTAGCTCAAATATACATTTACTATTTTCGTTTATTTTACAAGTTACAGTATATTCAGTCTCACTCTTTGGAGTAAATTCAGCTATAACAGATTCTTGTTCTTTAGTTGCCGAAATTTCATTTTTTAAATTAATATCTACTTTTAATTTAATTATACCAGGCAACATATCTATTGTTAAATGTAAAGCTTCCCTACCTGCTTCTGTTATTTCATAAACATCTTTATTATCTTTTTTGTAACCTTTTATATAATTTAATTGTGATAGGTCTAATAAAAACTGTTGAAAGTAAAAATAATTCATATCTTGTGTAGATAAAATTATTCTATACAAATTTGCATTATCTATAGGTACAAATAATTTATCTAATATATACAATATTAGAATTTTGTTTTCTGCTAATGTTTCATTGTCTGATGAAAGTTTCAATTTGCTCACTCCTAAATATTTTTCTACATTATAACACAAAATATTTATAAATACTATTATTTTTTAATTAAAAATGATATACTTTATATAAATTATAAAAAATAAGAGGCAATAAGAATTTATTTTGGGGGAAAGATGAAAAAAACACTGTATGAAATATTAGAAGTTAGCGAGAAAGCTTCTAAAGAAGTAATAGAGAAAGCATATAAAGTCTTAGCTAAAAAGTATCATCCAGATTTACAAACAGAAGAAAATAAGGCAAAAGCAGAAAACAAAATGAAGGAAATAAACGAGGCATATAATGTATTAAGTGATGATACAGCAAGAGAAAAATATGATGAAGAATTAGCTAGCATTAGAGAAAATGAAAGACAAGAAGAATTAAGAAATAGCAGAGAAGAAGCATATTCAAATGTTAATATGCAAAATGAAGTAAATATACAGTATGAAAATCAAAATACTATTAATGAAAAAGAAATAAACAAAAAGATACAAGAAAATCTAAGAAAACAGCAAGAAATGTATGCAAAACAACAAGCAGAACTTGAAAAACAATACAATAATGCATATTATAAATATTTAAGAAGTTTAGGATATAAAATTAAATTTAAATGGACTTGGAAACAGTATGTTACATTATTTATAATAATTGCAGTGCTAATTATTATTGGACTTATTTTATGGGCTATTCCTCCAACTCATGACTGGATGCTAGATTTATATAATAACAATGTAATAGTAAAAATAGTTGCAAATATATTTATAGGAATTTTTAATGGTATAGGAAAAGTGTTTTCAAATATATTTAGTAAATAGAAAAGTAACTTTTTTGTGAATTGTATTTTTACGTATTGAATAAATATTATAATTTAGTATATAATTGTTTTAAATACAAGCTTGAATAGTAAAATATTCAAGCTTAAATTTTTAAGGAGGTTTATTATGGAAAGAAAAATTAGAGTTATGCAATATGGAACTGGCAAAATGTCTACCTACACAATGCGTTATGTATTTGAAAAAGGTGCAGAAATAGTTGGAGCAGTTGATGTAAATCCAGCAGTAATTGGAAAAGATATAGGCGAAATAATGAAAACAGAAAATAAAAATGTAGTAGTAAAAAATGTTAGTGAGGCTGAAAATGTTATAAATGAAACAAAACCAGACATTGTTATTGTTACTACAATGAGTTTAATAAAAGATGTAGAAGATGCATTATTACTATGTGCAAAAATGGGAGTAAATGCAATTACAACATGTGAAGAAGCATTTTATCCAGCAAATTCAAATCCAGAAGTAACAAGAAAAATTGATGAATTAGCAAAGAAAAATGGTTGTACAATAACAGGAAGTGGATACCAAGATATTTATTGGGGACAACTTATTAGTTCAATAGCAGGTTCTACACATAAAATAACAAAAATAAAAGGTAGCTCAAGCTACAATGTAGAAGATTATGGAATTGCTTTAGCAAAAGCACATGGTGCAGGACTTTCACTAGAAGAATTCGAAGAGCAAGTAGCATCTGTAGACAAAATATCTGATGAAGAAAGAAGAAAAGTAATAGAAGTGGGAGATTATCTACCTTCTTATATGTGGAATGTAAATGGTTGGTTATGTGAAAAATTAGGACTAACAGTAGAAAATCAAACTCAAAAAACAGTTCCACAAACATATAAAGAAGATATTTATTCTTCTACATTAGGTATGACTGTTACTGCTGGAAATGCAACAGGTATGAGCGCAGTTGTTACAACAACAACTAAAGAAGGAGTTACTTTAGAAACAGAGTGTATTGGAAAAGTATATTCAAAAGAAGATTATGACAAAAACGAGTGGACAGTTGAAGGAGAGCCAAATACTACTATAGTTGTAGCAAGACCAAGTACAGTAGAACTAACATGTGCATCAATAGTAAATAGAATTCCAGATGTAATAAATAGTGAAGCTGGTTATATTACAACAGATAAAATGGGAGAATTACAATATAGAGTAAAACCATTAAATGAGTATGTAAAATAATTAAATCTATAAAGCAATTATATGCCTTAAATTTATAATAAAAGTTGAGCATACTATATGTTTAGGACAGACTGTTGTCAAAGTATAGAAAATATTTTGGCAACAGTTTTTTTGTACATTTAAGAAAAATAAAGGATGACATTAAAATAAAATATGTAAACCTTCACTTTTTCTAAGCATTAGAAGAAATTTATCTTGCCAACTATAATACGTAGGTGTATAATATACGTACCTACACTAGGTGTACGGTTAGAAGGAGAGAAAAATATGTATAGAAATCATAATTGCGGAGAATTAACAATAAAAAATGTAGGAGAAAAAGTAACTTTAGCAGGGTGGGTACAAAAAATTAGAAACCTAGGTTCGATGAAATTTATAGACCTAAGAGATGAGTTTGGAATTACACAAATTGTAATATCTTCAGAAAGCAATATAAGTGAAGAAGATTTAAAAGAAGTTGTAACAGAGTGTGTAATACAAGTTGTAGGAAATGTAATCGAAAGATCAAACAAAAACGACAAGATATCTACAGGAGAAATTGAAATAGATGCAGAAAAAATAGAAATTCTAGGCAAATGTAAAAATGTATTACCATTTGAAGTAAATTCAGACAAAGCAGGAGACGTACGTGAAGACTTACGTTTAGAATATAGATTTTTAGATTTGAGAAATGATAGACTACATCAAACAATTTTACTTCGTAGTGATGTTATAAAAACATTAAGAGATAAAATGTATGAATTAGGATTTAAAGAAATTCAAACACCGATTTTAGCTAATTCATCACCAGAAGGTGCAAGAGATTATTTAGTGCCAAGTAGGCTACACCCAGGCGAATTCTATGCACTACCACAAGCACCACAGCAATTTAAACAATTATTAATGGTTTCAGGATTTAATAAATATTACCAAATAGCACCATGTTTCAGAGACGAGGACCCTAGAGCAGATAGAGCACCAGGCGAATTTTATCAATTGGATTTTGAAATGAGTTTTGCAGAACAGGAAGATGTTTTAAGCACTCTAGAAGAAATTTTTGTAACAGTATTTGAAAAACATACAAACTGGAAAGTAACAAAACCACCATTTGTTAGAATTCCATATAGAGAAGCAATGGAGAAATATGGTATAGATAAACCAGATTTAAGAAATCCACTTATAATTCAAGATGCAACTGAAATATTTAAAAATACAGAATTTAACGCATTTAAAGGTAAAACTGTTAAAATTATTATTGTACCAAATGGAGCTACTCAAGGAAGAAAATTCTTCGATAATATGAACGAATTTGCTATAAACGAAGCAGGTGCTAAAGGACTAGCATGGGTAAAATTAGAAGAAGGAAACTACACAGGTGGAATTTCTAAATTTATTACAGACGAGGTAAAACAAGGATTAGAAAATTTAGGAGCAAAGAATAATGATAGCATTTTCTTTATTGCAGATGAATTCAAAGTAGCACAAAAAATAGCAGGCTTAGTTAGAATTGAACTTGGAAATAGATTAGATTTAATAGAAAAAGATGTTTATAAATTCTGCTTTATAGTAGATTTTCCAATGTATGAGTTATCAGATGAAGGAACTATAGACTTTAATCATAATCCATTTTCAATGCCACAGGGAGGTATGGAAGCATTAAACAGTAAAGACCCACTAGACATACTAGCATACCAATATGATGCAGTTTGCAACGGTTATGAAATGGCATCAGGAGCTGTAAGAAACCATAATCCAGAATTAATGGTAAAAGCATTTGAAATTGCAGGCTACACCGAAGAAGATGTAAAAACAAAATTTGGAGCATTATATAATGCTTTCCAATATGGTACTCCACCACATGCAGGTGCAGCACCAGGATTAGATAGGATGGTTATGTTAATTGCAGACAGCAAAAATATTAGAGAGGTAATTGCTTTCCCAAAAAACAAAAAAGCAAGAGACGTAATGATGGGAGCACCTAGTAGAGTAAACGAAGAACAGTTAAACGATGTTCATATTATTCTAAATGACAAAAAATAGTTGCAATAGTTGTAAATTTATGGTAGAATAATTGTATATTTTTGTAAGAGAGGTGATAAAATGCAGAATAATGCAAATTTAACACTGAAACAATTAATTACAGAAATAAACGAACTATTAAACGAAATAAAAAACGAAGAAATGAACATATCAAATATTGTCGAAAAAAATCACAAAGTTAATATGCAGAAATTTTCTAAGATTATCGAATTTAACGAAATCTGTGACATGACAAACCAAGTATTTGAAAAAAGACTTTCTGCTATTGAAACTAAACTAAATAGCATAATTGAAAAGAAAAGGGTTAAATAGTTTCTACAAAAAGTTGAAATGGGATTAGCTCCATTTCAACTTTTTAAAGGCTAAAAAGAGAATTTGCACAAAATATAATAATAAGGAGACAAAAATAATATGAAGAATAAGAAAACAATAAAATTTTACATAGCTCTTTGGCTTGCAAAGCTTTCTAGTAAAGTATTAAAACTACTAAAAAGAAATGCTACATCATTTCCAGGAGATTTAGCAATAAGAATATGTCCCAACTTTTTAGGAATACTAGAAAAGCCAGAAACAATAATTGGGGTAACTGGAACAAATGGTAAAACTACAGTATCTAACATGATAAATGATATTTTAGAAGATAATGGTTATGACTTAGTAAATAATAGATATGGTTCAAATATAAATAGAGGAATAACAACTACATTAATTAATGCAGCAAATTTAAGAGGAAAAACAAAGAAAAAATTAGCAGTACTTGAAATAGATGAAAGAAGTGCTAACAAAGTATACCCATATTTAACACCAAATTATTTAATATGTACAAACATTTTTAGAGATTCTCTAATGAGAAATGGACATACGGAATTTATAGCAGATATTTTAGACCAATATATTCCAAAAGATACTATAATGGTAGAAAACGCAGATGACTTAATATGTTCACACATTGCAGAAAATAATAAAAAAGTATATTTTGGAATAAGCAGATTAGACACAGATACAGAAAATTTTGAAAATAAAACAAGAGACATTATAGTATGCCCAAAATGCTATTCAAAACTAGAATATGAGTATGTAAGATATCATCATATAGGAAAAGCACATTGTCCAAACTGTGATTATAAAACACCAGATGCAGATTATTTAGCTACTAAACTAGATTTAGAAAACATGAAAATGACAGTAAAAACGCCTAATGGAGAAGAAGTATATACATTAGTAACAAACAACATAATAAATATTTATAATATTTTGGCAGTTATTACACTACTTAAAGAATTTGGATTAAGTTATGAGCAAATAAATACATCACTTGCAAAACTAAAAATAGTAGAAACAAGATTTAGTGACGAAAACTATAAAGGAATAAGAATAGTAACACACCTTGCTAAAGGCATGAATCCTATTGCATGCTCTAGAGCTTTTGATTATGCTAGAAAAGAACCAGGGAATAAAGCTGTTATAGTAATTGTGGATGACTTACACGAAGAAAAATCTGGCTCTGAAAATACAGCATGGCAATATGATACAGACTATGAATTTTTAAATACACCTTCAATAAAACAAATAATAGTAGCTGGACCAAGATATTTGGACTCAAAAGTAAGACTTCTTATGGCAGGAGTACCAAGTGATAAAATAGTATGTAAAAAAGGCGAAATAGAAGCAACACAAGAGCTTAATTTAGAAAATATAGATTCTGTA
>CAJMQM010000017.1 GCA_905215615.1 uncultured bacterium
AATGTGGCAACTAAAGTTTTTCCTTCACCTGTTTTCATTTCTGCAAATTCTACCTTGATGTAATACAATACCACCTATTAACTGAACATCAAAGTGACGCATACCTAATACTCTTTTAGCTCCTTCTCTAACAACTGCAAATGCTTCTGGTAAAATATCGTCTAAAGTTTTTCCCTCTGCAAGCATTTTTTGAAATTCATCTTTTTTTGATCTTAGTTCTGCGTCTGTTAATTTTTGCATTTCTGGTTCTAATGCATTTATTTTATTAACAATAGGTTGAACTCTTTTTACTTCCTTTTCGCTGTAAGACTTAAATAATCCCATGTCCTTCTCTCCTTCTTCTTTATGTAATTAAAATTTATCTATCTTAATATATCACTTCTTATAAAAAATCGCAATACATTAAGTCCAAATAATTTTAGTAGTTACATTATTTGTTACCATTTTATAATTTGTTAAATGTATTTAGACTCTATTTTTTACTAAACATTAACCTTATTTAATGAATAAAAGAAATTTTGTCTCATATTATTTAATAATCAATTATAGAAAGAGGGATTTAATATGTTTGTATTTAATGTTAAGTTAAATGGAAATAAATTAGGAAAAATATTTTTAATAATATTAATAATTATTATTTTAATTGTTACTGGCATTGTGTGCTATAACCTTTTTAACAAGTCTGCTTTTAAAACTAATGATACATATAATAAAAACATGGTTTATGAGCTTTCTCCTCAAAACTATGCTAATGTGCTTCAAACTGTTCATAATAATATTGATGATTATGTAGGTCAAAAAATTAGATTTTCTGGGTATGTATATAGAATTTTTGATTTTACAGAAAAACAATTTGTGTTAGCAAGAGATATGATTATTTCTTCTGACTTTCAAACAGTTGTTGTAGGTTTTTTATGCGAGTGCAATGAGGCTAAAACTTTTAATGATAATGAGTGGGTAGAAATAGAAGGTGAAATAACAAAAGGAAACTATCATGGAGATATGCCTATAATTAAAATTACGTATATAAATAGAATTGATGTTCCAAATGAAGAAATTGTATACCCTCCTGATAGCTCTTTTGTTCAAACTTCAACTGTGTTATAGATATTTAAGTTTGTCTTTCAAATATTGTTTTAAAAACACCTTTATCAATTAAAGTTGAAAAGACATTTTTTATAATAATTAAAACTATTGGTCCAATAATCATACCCAATATTCCTATAAATTTGTAGCCTGTATACATTGCAATTAAAGTGAATATTGGGTGTATTCCTATTTGACCACTGACTATTCTTGGTTCTATAAATTGTCTTACAATAGACATTATTGCCCATAAAACAAGTATTGAAATACCTAATGTTATATCTCCTGTACAAGCAGAAATTATAGCCCATGGTAACATTACAAAACCAGAGCCGAATATTGGTAATAAATCTATAAATCCTATAAGTAAGGCTGCCATTAATGGGTATTGAACATTTAATCCTATAATATGGAAAATGTATAAACCTATTAATGAAATTATAAAAGATATTAGCACTAATATTAATTCTGCTTTTAGGTAACCACCAAGTGATTTTATTAATTTTCTTAAATGTATTCCAAAAGTTTTAACCCATTGTTGAGGAAAATGGTGTTCTAATTGGTCTAACATATAAATTCTATCTACACACATAAAATAAAGTGCAAGTAATGTAATTGCAGTATATATTCCAATTGTAGGTATTGATGTTAGAAAATTAAGTATAGAAGTAAGCCAACTTTTTACAAATTCTATTATTACTCCAACAAATTCCATTGCCGAGTTTTGTATTGTACTCATAACATTTTCAGGTATATTCCATTTGCTCATATCTATTTTACTTATAATATTTTCTACAAATTTAACAGCTGTATCAAAATATGTATTTAAATTTTCAAGTAATTTTGATGCTTCTGTTATTATTGTAGTTGTTCCCCATACTATTAGTCCTATTATTATAGTAAGTGATAATATAAATACTATTATGGCACTTGTTTTTCTTTTTAGCTTTGCCTTTTTCATTATTAATTTTATTAAGGGTTCTATCATTAAAGATAGTATAAATGCTATTAGAAATGGCATATAAAAAACTGCTAATTTAAAAGCTAAATATATTCCAATAATAGTAATTAATACAATTACAATGTTTTTTAAAACCTTTCCCCAATAGTTCATGTCAATTACCATATGTATTTTCCTCCGCAATATAAATATACATTATTTTCCAGTAATATGTCAATATAAGAATGCAGAATTATCCTGCATTCTTTGTTTCATCACAACAAATATTTTCAAGGGTATTACAAAGTCCTTGTGTGCTTACATTTTCATTTGCTGCTAAATCCCCTAAAGTTAAAATTCCTACTATCTTGTCATTATCAACAACTGGAATTCTTCTTATTTGATTTTGAGACATCATCTGCTCTGCTTCAGATATATCTGTATTTGGTGTACAACAACATACATTGCAAGACATTATATCGCTAACTGGTGTAGTTTTTACATCTTTATCACATGCAACAGTTCTTAAAATAATATCTCTGTCTGTAACAACACCAACTACTTTTTGTGAATCATCACAAACTGGTATACAACCTATATGGTTGTCCATCATAATTTTAGCACAGTCTTTTATTGTGCTACTAGGCTTTACACAGCAAACTTCATTACACATACACTCTTTTACTTTCATAATTACCCACCTTTCTTTTAAGGTATAAAATAGATTGTAAATTTTGCAACCCACATACCTTTCTTAAATTTAAAGATTGTAAATTATACAATTGTTGAATTCTCTTTAATTTACAATTTTTAAATTTTCATTAATTATTTTACCCTAAAAAAATAAAGATATGCATTACTATTTTGCATATCTTTCAAAAATTTGTAAAATTTTTAATTAAATTTCTCATTATATAATTTTGTAATTTTTATAATTAAAGTTCTAAGTTGCAATTATAAAATTTTAATAATAAATAGAATTATACTTAAATACTAATTTTTTAACTTATTATATTTGCATTAAAACTTATAATAATCTGAATATTCTCTAGGTCTAATTGGTGGTCTAGGAGGTCCAGGATTTACTGGAGGTTTTGGTGGTCTCCCAATTGGAGGTCTATTCCCTTCTAACAATCTTTTTAATATTAAAATCTGGATTAAATCTCTTAACAAATTATTGCTTGGTCTTACTTGTCTAGTTTCTCTTACTTCTTTTATTTCTCTATTTTCCCTAGATTCTATATTAGTGTTATTGTTTCGTTGTTGTGTTATTTGTTGTGATGTTTGTGTGTTAGGCTTTATTGTTCTATTTTGCTGTCTTTGTTCATTTGTAGGAGTATTTTTCTCGTTATTTACAGTTGCCCTAACATTAATTACTGTCATTTCTGTTTCTTCTAAATTTTTATATACTTCATCTGTCATTTTTAAAACTAATTCTTTTGTTATTGGCTCATTGTTGCCTTCACACACCTTACATACCATTGGGTTTACAATTTTATATATTTCTGGATACATATCTATAAAATTATCATTTTGAGAATTTAATCTATCTGTATCTTGATTTACTAAGTTTTCATCATTAAATTGTAAATAGTTATTATTAAAGCTTGAATATGTATTTTGTCTTTCCATAGGGTAACCAAGAACTGCTCGCATATAATCTTCGTAACTTTGATAATACATATAATATACCTCCCTTTTACTTTGTATATTATATGTATTATTTTTTTATTTGTTACTAAATTATAATTCGTTTACTAGTTCTTTAAACTTATTTCCTCTTTCTGCAAAATTCTTAAATAAATCAAAACTTGCACTTGCTGGAGAAAATAATACAATTTCTCCTTTTTCTGCAATTTGATTTGCCAATTCTACTGTTTCTTTTAATGTAGAACAATGATAAATAGGCATACTTTTTTGCTCTGCGGTTAACTCTTTTACAACTGCATCATGTATTTTGTCAGCAGTTGCACCCATTAAAATTAGTTTACTAACATTATCTACTATTGGTTTAGCAATTGGTGTATAGTCCAAATGTTTATCATACCCACCTGCTATTAATACTATTTTTTCATCAAATGAATTTAGTCCTGCTATTGTTCTTGATGGGCTTGTTCCAATTGAATCATTATACCAGTTTACTCCATTAATACTTCTTACAAGTTCAAGTCTATGTTCTACGCCTGAAAAATCTTTAATAGTTTTTATTTGGCTTTCTACATCTACCAGTGATGCAGTTGCAGCTATTGCAGCACAAGCATTTTCACAGTTATGTACTCCTCTTAATTTCATATCTTTTGAGGCTAACACATGTCTTCTTACTCCATCTTTGCACATTTTTATTAGCCCATCATCATAAATTACACCATTATCAAGTTTGTTTTTACTACTAAAGTAGATAACATTTCCATTTGCTTCTTTGGCAAATTTGTTTGTAATTTCATTATCATAGTTTAATACTAAAATATCATTTTCTTTTTGATATTTGAAAATGTTTTTCTTAGAATCTATATATTCTTCATAAGATTTGTGTATATCTAAATGATTTGGTGCAATATTTGTTATAACAGATATATTAGGGCTTACTTCCATGTCCATTAGTTGGAAACTGCTCATTTCTAGCACTACAATATCATTTGGTGTCATATTTTTAATTTCTGTAAATAAAGGAATTCCTATATTTCCTCCTAAAAAGCAGTTGTACCCCGCATCTTTTAAAATAGCGTAGATTAAGCTTGTAGTAGTAGTTTTACCATCGCTTCCTGTTACTCCAATTATTTTACAAGGCGCTAGTTTTAAAACCATTTCTATTTCAGAAGTTAAAATTGCACCTTTATTTACTTCTTTTATAATCTCTGGCTTGTCAGGTCTACAACTTGGAGACCTAAATATTATGTCAAAACCAACTAAATTATCAAGATTATTTTCGCCAGTATATATCTTAAAATTATATTCTTTAATTTTATTTATTATTTCTGGTTCAAAATTTTCTTCGCTTTTTTTATCAAAAACTGAAACATTTGCACCTAAGCTATGTAAGTAATCTAACATAGGTAAATTGCTTACTCCAAGACCTATAATTGCTACTTTTTTATTGCTTAAATATTTTTCAAAATCATCTAGTTTTGCATTGTAATATGACATTTATACCA
Source organism: uncultured bacterium (assembly GCA_905215615.1). Classification (GTDB taxonomy): domain Bacteria; phylum Bacillota; class Clostridia; order TANB77; family CAG-508; genus CAG-273. Next base: position 5,179 of record CAJMQM010000017.1, read on the forward strand.
CTCCCTATCTTATTTTTTTAAACACTTCATCTGCTGAAGCTTTAGCACTGTTACAATTTGTAACATCTACTACTACTGTTTTATCATATATTTTATAAAAACCTGCTTCTTCTTGTAATTTATCTCTTTCTAAAATATTCTTTCTAATTTCTTCCTCATCGCATTTTCCATTATATTGTATGCATTTTCTTCTTATACGTTCATCTAATGAAGCTATAATAAAAATGTGATAATCAAGTTCTGGGTAAATTTTCATTAAATCCCTTCCAGATACAATAACATTATAGTTTTTCTTGAAATTGTCTATTATTTTTTTACCAAAAGCATAAAAATTTTTATTATCTGCTATTTTACTTATTTCAGAAACTGCAATTGAAGATTTAGCAGATTGTATTTTTTCTTCATCAATTTCTTTTCCATCTATTAAAATTATTGTGTCACGATTTTCAAGTTTTATTTCTATTTTTAATTTTTCCATTACGGATTTTATATCTACATTATTCATATTTTTCTTTAAATCTTGTAAATCTGTTCCAGAATTCATTAGTGCATAAACAATTGCCCTATATAAATTTCCACCTTCTAAAATAATACTATTTGGAATTAAATTAAGAAGTTCTCTACAAATTGAAGTTTTTCCCGCTCCAACATAACCTTCTATTCCAATTACTTTGTTTTCCATAAATTTCACTTCATTTCTTTTTTATTTTTTTACAAAAACATTATACTACATTTTTTATCTATTTTGTATATTTTTTATTTTTTTGTGCAAAATATAATTGAAAAAAGAAATGGAGGTGCTGTAATATGCCAGATAAGAAAAACAATAAAAACAATAAAAATAATAATAGCAATAAGAATAATAACCAAAATCAAAATAATAATAAAAATGAAAAAAATAATAATTGTAAATAAGTATACACATAAAATGGCAGCCTACAAGGCTGCCTTCTTCATGTTTTACTATAATTTTAATTATTATTTTTCTTCGTGAGTTGGTTTGCTAGGTGTCTTTGTTCTATTATTTTGTCCTTTTTTAATGATTTTTTCTTCCATTTTTTCAAAAACTCTTGTTTTAGGGTTTAAAAGATATTTTATCTTTTTTTCTCTTTCTGATAATTCCACAATACATTTTTCTTGTTCTCTTAAGCTGTTTTTCATTGAATAAATTAGTACAGTATCTGTTCTAGGCATTGCATATTGTATAAACTTTTGATACATACTAAATAGTTCTGTAATTCCGAGGCTTTTGTGGGTCTCCTAATCTATGTAAGTTATTAAATATTAGTTCTAGTCTTTGCTGTGCTGTTAATCTTTCATTACTAATTGCATCTTTAATAATGTACCAATATTCATCAGAATACCCTCTACCTTCTGGAATATAGCCTAATACTTTGTCTAATTCTCTTAGATCTTCTTGAGAAATGCTATTTATACCAAAGTAATTAGTTTTACAACCAAATTGTATATTTTTTAAATCTTGGGTAATATCTGTTTCATGTTCTTGCCCTTCTTCATCTTCAAAAACATTAAAGTAGTGTCCCGAAACATCTGCGCTTATGTTATTAGGTATATTCGCCATATTTAATAAACGATTGTATTGTTTTACAAGTGTAGTACAAATAATAATATTAGGATTACTATACGGTTTATTTATGTACTCAAGCTCCTCTTCTCCAAATATATTATACTTGTATTCTGGGTCATAAAAGCTACGTTTACCTAATTCTAAATATAGGTGTCTTGCTACAGGAATATTTCCACTTAAGCTTTCTGGTATGCATTTTATAAAGTCTTCTAATTTTTTTATTTCCATATTTATACCAATCTTTCTTGTTTTATTTTTAGCATTTAATTGCTATTTAATATATACAAAAATAGCATTATAAAAATTAGTTTTAAAACTACATGATAAAATTTTATCATATAGTTTTCTATTTATCTTTCTAAGTATTTCTTTAAAAATTTTCCTGTGTAACTATATTCATTTCTTGATACTTGTTCAGGGGTTCCAACAGATATAATCTGTCCACCTTTATCTCCACCTTCTGGTCCTAAGTCTATAATATAATCTGCTGTTTTTATTAAGTCTAAATTATGTTCAATAACTATTATACTATTTCCAGTGTCCACAAGTCTTTGTAAAATATCTACTAATTTATGAACATCTGCAATGTGAAGTCCTGTTGTTGGCTCGTCCAATATATATAATGTTTTTCCAGTTGCCTTTTTAGAAAGCTCTGTAGCAAGTTTTATACGTTGTGCTTCCCCTCCAGATAAAGTTGTAGAAGGTTGTCCTAATTTAATGTAGCCAAGACCAACATCATACAATGTTTGTATTTTATTTCTAATTCTTGGTATATTCTTAAAAAACTCCAATGCTTCTTCCACTGTCATATTTAAAACATCAGAAATAGTTTTGTCTTTATATTTTACTTCTAGTGTTTCCCTATTATATCTTTGTCCTTTACATACTTCACAAGGTACATATAAATCTGGTAAAAAGTGCATCTCTATTTTTAATACGCCGTCTCCATTACATGCCTCACATCTTCCACCTGCTACGTTAAAGCTAAATCTGCCTTTATCATAGCCACGTATCTTTGCTTCATTTGTTCCTGCAAAAATATCACGAATAAAATCAAATACTCCTGTATATGTTGCTGGATTTGAGCGAGGTGTTCTTCCTATAGGAGATTGATCTATATTAATTATTTTATCTATATTTTCTATTCCTTTAATTTCTTTACACTTGCCAGGCTTTTCATTAGAACCATTTAGCTCTTTTGCTATTGTTTTATATAAAATTTCATTAACTAATGTACTTTTGCCAGAGCCTGAAACACCTGTAACACATACAAATTGTCCTAAAGGAAATTTTACATTTATATTTTTTAAATTATGTTCTATAGCACCTTTTACTTCTATTGCTTTTCCGTTAGATTTTCTTCTTTTTTCTGGTACTCTTATTTGCTTCTTGCCACTTAAATATTGACCAGTTATAGATTCTGGTACTAATTTTATTTGTTCAGCTGTGCCTTGTGCCATAATGTTTCCACCATGTACTCCTGCTCCTGGTCCTATATCTATAACTTGGTCTGCTGCATACATAGTGTCCTCATCATGTTCTACAACTAAAACACTATTGCCTAAATCTCTTAGTTTTTTTAAAGTAGCTAATAATTTATCATTATCTCTTTGATGAAGTCCTATACTTGGCTCATCTAATATATATAGTACTCCTGTAAGTCCTGATCCTATTTGTGTTGCAAGTCTAATACGTTGTGCTTCTCCGCCTGATAAACTTCCAGCACTTCTAGATAATGTTAAATAATCTAATCCAACATCTATTAAAAATTGTAATCTTTTATTTAATTCTTTTAAAATTTGGTCTGCTATCATTTGCTCTGTTTTATTTAGTGTTAGTGTATTTAAGTAATTCATTATTTTATCTATTGACATATCTGTTAATTCATTTATGTTTTTGTCTCCAACTTTTACTGCTAATACTTCTGGTTTTAACCTAGCACCGCGGCACTCTGGGCACTCACTATCACTCATGTACATTTCGTAAAAATCTCTCATGCCTTGGGACTTTGTTTCATTATATCTTCTTTCTAGTGTTGGAATAACACCTTCAAACGGAGCTCTATATCTACGTGTTCCAGCGGCTGATGTATATTCAAAGTCTATTTCTTCTGTTCCTGTTCCATATAATATCTTATTTAAAAATTCTCTTGGTAATTTTTTTATAGATACAGAAATGTCTACTCCATAATGTCTTCCTATGCTTTCAAAATACATTTTTGCCATTGTATCGCCTTTTTTCATAGTGCTTGCACCAAAAGCTTTTACCCCATCATATAATGTTTTATTTCTGTCTGGAATTATTAAATCCTCATCTATTTTCATTAAATACCCTATACCTGTACAAGCTGGGCATGCTCCCATAGGGTTATTAAATGAAAACATCCTTGGTGTTAACTCTTCAAAACTTATTCCACAGTCTGGGCATGCATAGTTTTGGCTAAATAGAATTTCTTTTTGTCCAGGAATATCTATACTTACTAAATTATTTGCATTTTTTAATGCTATTTCCACAGATTCTGTAAGTCTACTTCTAATATCTGGTTTTATAACCAGTCTATCTACAATAAGGTCTATATTATGTTTTTTCTTTCTATCAATATTTATATCATCTGTTAATTCATATGTTTCTCCATCTATTCTAACACGTACAAATCCTTGCTTTTGGAAGTCTTGTAATACTTTAGTATATTCTCCTTTTCTTCCGCGAACAATTGGTGCTAAAATTTGAATTCTAGTTCCTTCTTCTAAGGACATAATATTATCTATAATTTGGTCAATCGACTGCTTTTCTATTTTTTTGCCACATTTTGGACAATATGGCACACCTATTCTAGCATATAAAAGACGAATATAATCGTAAATTTCTGTTACTGTACCGACAGTTGAACGTGGATTCCTTGATGTTGTTTTTTGGTCTATAGAAATTGCTGGAGAAAGTCCTTCTATAGATTCTACATCTGGTTTTTCCATTAACCCTAAAAATTGTCTTGCATATGAAGATAAACTTTCTACATATCTTCTTTGACCTTCTGCATATAATGTATCAAATGCTAAAGATGACTTTCCTGAACCAGAAAGACCTGTTATAACAACTAATTTATCTCTGGGTATTTCTAAATTTATATTTTTTAAATTATGTTCCTTTGCCCCTTTTATTATTATACTATTTTGCATACTTGCCCCCTAAGTATATATTTTATTGCATAAGTATTATAAAACATTAGTTCGTTTTTGTCAAGAAAATATATATTGTTTTTATAATAATCTATACAAACTATATTTTAGCTTTATAAGACATATACTTTTATTTTTTTAATTATTAATTTTTATATATAAAACTTGTATTTACAAATTAATAAAAACTAAGTTAATAGACTTTATCTAACAACTTAGTTTTCATCTGTTTTTTAACAATTATTATAATGTTTCTCTATATATAAAAGATTTTTCATTTTGATTAATATTGTCTTGTACTTCTACTACTAGTGGTTGTTCATGTAATTTTGATGGTTGAAATTCTGCATTTACTTGTGCTGATTTTGCTTCCATGTATTTGTCTGTAATATCAAATATTCCCATAAGTACCTCCTTTATAATAAACTATGTTTAGCTTACCATTTTTTTCTTTTTCCATACATATATATTATACCATGTTTAGCCACTTGCGTCTACTAAATTTTAATAAAAATATTTTATACTTATATCTATTTAAAAAAGCTATATAATTTGTTATAATTAAATATATTTAGCAAAAAGGAGATTTAACAATGTTTAAGTTAGTATCTAACTACAAGCCAACTGGTGACCAACCTCAAGCAATTGAATATTTAAGTAATGGAATTAAAAATGGAAAAAAATTTCAAACTTTACTTGGTGTTACAGGTTCTGGAAAAACTTTTACAATGGCAAACATAATACAAAATGTTCAAAAACCTACTCTTGTTTTAGCACATAATAAGACCTTGGCAGGTCAATTATACAGCGAATTTAAAGAGTTTTTCCCAGAAAATAATGTAGAATATTTCGTTTCATATTATGATTATTACCAACCAGAGGCATATATACCTCAGTCTGATACATATATAGAAAAAGATGCTTCTATAAATGATGAAATAGATAAATTGCGTCACTCTGCTACTGCTGCACTTTTTGAAACACGAGATGTTATAATAGTTGCCTCTGTTTCTTGTATATATGGCTTAGGTGACCCTATTGATTGCGAGAATATGGCTGTTTCTTTAAGACCTAATATGAAAGTAGAAAGAAATGAAATGCTTAAAAAGCTAATTAATATGCAATATACAAGAAATGAGTTAGATTTTAAGCGTGGTACTTTTAGAGCTAAAGGAGATATTGTAGAAATATACCCTTCTACTGAAAGTGAATCTGCTATTCGTGTAGAATTCTGGGGAGATGAAATTGAGAAACTTGTAGAAATAAATCCTTTAACAGGTAAGGTAACTGCAAATAGAACTCATGTTATTATATTCCCTAATTCACATTATGTAACTACTTCTGATAAAATGTTAAGAGCTTTAGATAGCATCGAACAAGAAAAAGTAGAACAAGTAAAATATTTTAAAGAAAATAATAAACTTATTGAAGCACAAAGAATTGAAGAAAGAACTAATTTTGATATAGAAATGATGAAGGAAACTGGCTTTTGTCAAGGAATTGAGAATTATTCAAGACATATTAGTGGTCGTATGCCTGGTTCTCCCCCTTTTACTTTATTTGACTATTTTCCAAAAGATTTTCTTTTATTAATAGATGAGTCACATGCTACTATTCCTCAAGTAAGAGCTATGTACAATGGTGATAGAGCTAGAAAAGAATCATTAGTTAAATATGGTTTTAGGCTTCCTTCTGCATTTGATAATAGACCTTTAACTTTTAATGAATTTGAAGAAAGAATAAATCAGGTTGTATTTGTTAGTGCAACACCTGCAGAATATGAAAAAGAGCACTCTAAAGAAAATGTAGTAGAACAAATTATTAGACCTACTGGCTTACTTGACCCACAAATAGAAGTTAAACCAGTTACAAATCAAATAGATGATTTAATTGAGCAAATTAAAGAACGTACTGCTAAAAATGAAAGAGTTTTAGTAACTACTTTAACTAAAAAAATGGCAGAAGATTTAACTTCGTATTTGGCTGGAATTGATATTAAGGTTAGATATATGCACTCTGATATAAAAGCTTTGGAAAGGATGGAAATTATTAGAGATTTACGTCTTGGAGAATTTGATGTTTTAATAGGAATAAACCTTTTAAGAGAAGGTTTAGATATTCCAGAGGTTTCATTAGTTGCAATATTAGATGCAGATAAAGAAGGATTTTTACGTTCTGAACGTTCACTAATACAAACAATAGGACGTGCAGCTAGAAATACAGATGGAAAAGTTATAATGTATGCAGATGAGTTAACTGAGTCTATGGAAAAAGCTATTAGTGAAACAAACCGTAGAAGGAAAATTCAAACAGAATATAATACAGAACATAATATTACACCTCAAACTATTCAAAAATCTATAAGAGATACAATTAAGGCTAGTTATGTTGAAGATATTCAAGAAGAATATAAACTAGATAAAAATACTGACATGAAAGATATTATTAGTAAATTAACAGATGAAATGTTAAAATATGCAGCTAATATGGAATTTGAAAAAGCTGCTGAAGTTCGTGATAAAATAAAAGAATTGGAAAGTTTATCTTAAAAAGTGCAATCCCCTCGGAATACTCCGAGGGGATACTTTGGTTATTGGTGCCACCCGCCGACTTCTACGTCCTCATATGGACGATTCAGTTTGGCGAATCCACTTGGTCTGTGATTTAGAGCATATTTCAGCTTCTGGTTTTCCTTAGAAGCTACCTCAAGCATATAGTATGCCGCACTTCCTTCAGGAGAACCCAGAGCCGAAACGCCACAGAGCTTGTGAGCCTTGTTTTTGCTAGTAGTGTCACCTATTACGGTAACTTGGAAGCCCCAACTTAACAGTTTTTCTATCTGTTTTGGGTAGAGCTCCCGCAAACCGAAGACAAAGCCTTCGCTTGCAATCCTTTGCTCGAACCACTCCAGCAGGTCTAGCTTTTCTCGCCGTCCAATTCCATCTGTCATATTCATACCTCCAATGACCAAAAATTCGATGTGTGCCGCACAACCGCGCAGCGTTTGGTAAAGAAACATCGTATTTTAAATTATATCACTTTTTTAGTTTTATGTAAAGAACTATGATCCTATTTCTCCAAAAAAATATCTATTTTATATGTTAATATTGTAATAAACACTAGTTTTATAAAATATATTTTACTTTTACAATTTGCTAAATTGATATATTTAATTTTAAAATTTTATCTAAAAAATAATTTAGCGAGGGAATATACCCTCGCTCTGCTATTCTAACTGATATACCACATTACTAAATGTAAAGTTCTCAAAATCTCCAAATATTATTGTGCTTTTATCTTTTTGGTATGCTCTTATTTTTAGTTCGTAGTTTTCTCCTATTACAAGTCCAGATATATTTGTTTGAGGTTCTTCTACTCTTCCTAGGAAAGTATACTCACTATCTGTACTTATATTCCTAATGTATACTTCATATCCATCGCCATTTCTTGTACCCTGCCAAGTAACATATGTAACATCTTGGCTTGTTTGGACTTTAATGTTTTTTATGTGCCCTACGCTAAAGTAATCTATCGATTCAGTTACCGCTGCAACTCCTACAATAATTACCATTGCAAGCATAGCACATAGCCGCAAAAAATCTTTCATAGTTATTATCCTTTCGTTAGCTCGATATTATAATGTAATATGTAAACACAATATATATGTGATAATAAAGTTAGATATATATAATAGGTTATACCTATAGTAGTTTAATTATATCATTTTTTGCTTACTCTTTCAAGGTTATGCAGTCTTAAGCTAGCTAATATATCTTACATTTCTAATTCTATTGTAACTGGTCCATTGTTTAATAAACTTACCTCCATATGTGCTCCAAATATACCTGTTTGAACTACTGGAATAATTTCTTTACATTTTTCTACAAAATATTCGTATAATTCATTTGCTAAATCTGGCTTAGCGGCATTTACAAAACTTGGTCTATTTCCGCCAGAACAGTCTGCATATAAAGTAAATTGAGATACTACTAGAAGTTCTCCTTTTATATCTTGAATTGATAAATTCATTTTTTCATTTTCATCTTCAAAAATTCTTAATTTTGATATTTTTTTTATCATTGCATCTGCTTTTTCTTTAGTGTCATTTGGCGCAACACCTAATAAGATTAAAAAACCTTCGTTAATTTTTCCTACTATTTTTTTATCTACTTCTACCTGTGCATATTTTACACGTTGTATTACAGCTTTCATAATCTCACCTATAATTCATTTTACTGAATTACTTTCCTTTCTTAATCTTTTTCATTATTTAAATATAAATTATTAAAGACATTATTGTCAATAATAAAATATAAATAAGCAAATATATTTTCAATATTTTTTAAAAAATACTAGACTTTTTAATTTATTTTGTGTATTATAATATCAATAATTCTATTTACGGAGGAAACAAATGTCAAAAGTTTTTAAGATTTTATTTATATTGATGTTAAGTTTTATTTTTTGCATAAGTTTTGTATATGCTAGCGATGTTACTATGGACTTACCTAATAACGATACTTCTAACGAAGTTGTAAACGAAGATACAACAAATAACACAGATGATGGTACTACACAAAATGACGAAACACAAACAGCAAATTCTACAGATAATACTTCTCTTCCTGCAGACCCTTTAACAGATGCATATTCACATGAGCAAGCTGTTGGAATTTCTACTAGTTCTTCTGGTTTAAGCGCTAGTTCTATAATTAATATATTACTAATTGCTGTTGGAGTTATAATAATATTTTTAGCTATTGCTATTATTATTAGATTAAAATAAAATTTTTATTAATTCAAAAAATTACCAAGTCTTTAATTTTCAATAATTAAAGACTTTTTTGTTTGTTTACGTATAATTTATTACAAAAAAATAATACTAATAATAAGTAATTTTTTAAGGAGGTTTTAACATGAAAAGAAAAGTTACTGTTATTGCTATTATTACTTTAATCATTTCTTTAGTTCTTAGTATTCAAGTCTCAGCAAATACAAATGACATAAAAAATGCAGCTAGTGATACTACTAATTTCGTTAGAAATGCAGTTGGAGGAGCAGAAAATGTAGTAGAAGATGCTGCAAAAGGTGCTGCTGGTGCAATTAAAAATGGTACTAATGCTGTAGAAAATGGCGGAGAAAGAATTGGAAATGATATAAAAAATGGTGTTGATGATACCAAAAATACAATGACATCTAATAATACAAATAGTATGGTTGGTACAACTGGTTCTAACAATAACTATACAGCTACTAGAACTTCATCTACTAGAGATGTTTCTTTTTTAGGAATATCTAGTAGTGTATGGACATGGCTTATAATAGGTATAACAGCTATTGCAATTATAGCATTAATAATATTCTATAACAGACAAAACAAAACAACTAATGTATATCATAGCCATAATGATAATCGTGAATAATAATTAAGTCCTCGTTCTTTACTAGTATGTTAATAAATGTTATAATATTAGCATATTAATAAAGCGAGGTTTTACATATGGAGAAAAAGATAATAGCAACAAACCCAGTTGCTAAACGTAATTATACAATAACAGATACCATAGAAGCAGGAATTGTTCTTAGTGGTACTGAAATAAAATCTATACGAAATGGAAAAGTAAATTTAAAAGATAGCTATGCTGGAATAAAAAATGGTGAAGCTTTTATTTATGGTATGCATATAAGTCCATATGAATTCGGTAACATTTATAATAAAGACCCATTACGTGATAGAAAACTTTTATTAAATAAAAGAGAAATAAACAAATTAGTTGGACTAATAAAACAAAAAGGCTATACTTTAGTTCCTATGAACTTGCACTTTTCAGGCAATTTTGTAAAATTAGAGCTAGGCATAGGAAAAGGTAAAAAGCTTTATGATAAACGTGAAGATATTGCAAAAAAAGATGCAGAAATACGTATAAAGAAGCAAAGTGCCAAGTACTAAAGCTTAAAGTTTTGAGGCTTTTTATAATATTTATTTTTTATAATAATTAATTAAAAAGAGATTATATATAATTTTTTGTTAGTCCCCACACAAGCTCACTACAAAAATTATATATAATCCCTTATAATATCTCTTATTAAATAATATTTAACAAAACCTTAAGCTTTGTTACTTGAACCAAATACATCTTTTATTTTATGTCTTACTACTTCTTCTATTAAAGTTCTGGCATTTCCTAAATATTTTCTAGGGTCAAATACAGAAGGGTCTTCTGCAAATGTTTTTCTTATTGCTGCTGTCATTGCTAATCTTAAATCTGTATCTACATTAATTTTTGAAACACCTGAAATACTAGCTTCGTGTAATATTTCGTCTGGTACACCTTTTGCACCAGGTATATTTCCCCCATATTTATTACAAATTTCTACTAACTCTGGTATAACAGTAGATGCTCCATGTAATACTATTGGAGTATGTGGTAATTTTTCTTTTACTTTTGCCAAAATATCAAATCTAAGTTTTGCTTCTCCTTTAAATTTATATGCACCATGGCTTGTTCCAATTGCAATTGCTAAAGAATCGCATCCTGTTCTCTCTACAAATTCTTTTGCTTGGTCTGGGTCTGTATACATAGCATCAGATGCTGCTACATTAACCTCATCTTCTATTCCTGCTAATTTACCAAGCTCTGCTTCTACTACTACTCCTTTTGAGTGAGCATAGTCTACAACTT
>CAJMQM010000018.1 GCA_905215615.1 uncultured bacterium
GTTTTTTCACTGTTATATAATAAGCTTTCTGCATTGTTTTTAACTTCGATTTCTTCTTTCTTTTTCTTATCTTCTGCAGCATGTGCTTCTGCATCTTTTACTGCTTTTTCAATATCTTCATCAGAAAGATTTGTTGATGCTGTTATTGACACATTTTGTTCATTTCCTGTTGCCATATCTTTTGCAGATACATGTACTATACCGTTTGCATCTATATCAAATGTAACTTCAATTTGTGGTACTCCACGTGGTGCTGCTGGAATTCCTGTTAATTGGAATCTTCCTAAAGTTTTGTTATATGCTGCCATGTCTCTTTCACCTTGTAATACGTGAATTTCAACACTTGTTTGTCCGTCAGCTGCTGTAGAGAATATTTGTGATTTCTTTGTTGGTATTGTTGTGTTTCTTTCAATTAATTTTGTAAATACTCCACCTAATGTTTCAATACCTAATGATAATGGTGTTACATCAAGTAATACTAAGTCTTTTACATCTCCTGAAAGAACTCCACCTTGAATTGCTGCACCAATTGCAACACACTCATCTGGGTTAATTCCCTTGTCTGGATCTTTTCCTGTTATTTTCTTAACTGCTTCTTGTACAGCTGGAACTCTTGTAGAACCACCAACTAATAATATTTTGTGTAAATCATTTGCTGTAATTCCTGCATCTTTCATTGCTTGTTCTACTGGAATTCTTGTTGCATCTATTAAGTCGCTAATTAATTCTTCAAATTTAGCTCTTGTTAATGTAACATCTAAGTGTTTTGGTCCATTAGCGTCTGCTGTAATAAATGGTAAGTTAATTTGTGTTTGTTGCATACCAGAAAGCTCTATTTTAGCTTTTTCTGCTGCTTCTTTTAGTCTTTGCATTGCCATTTTGTCTGTTTTTAAATCTATACCATTTGATTTTTTGAATTCATCTACTAAATAGTTTATTATTCTCTCATCAAAATCGTCTCCACCTAAGTGTGTATTACCGTTTGTAGCTAAAACTTCAAATACTCCGTCTCCAATATCTAGTATAGAAACATCAAATGTTCCTCCACCTAAGTCATATACCATTATTTTTTGGTCTTGGTCTTCTTTGTCCATACCAAATGCTAAAGCTGCTGCTGTTGGCTCATTTATAATTCTTAAAACTTCAAGTCCTGCTATTTTTCCTGCATCTTTTGTTGCTTGTCTTTGGCTATCGCTAAAGTATGCTGGAACTGTAATAACAGCTTGTGTTACTTTTTGTCCTAAATAATTTTCTGCATCTGTTTTTAATTTTTGTAATACCATTGCAGAAATTTCTTGTGGTGAAAAAGATTCACCTTCTATTTTTACTTTTTCTGCTGTTCCCATTTTTCTTTTTATAGAAATAACTGTATTATCTGGGTTTGTAACAGCTTGACGTTTTGCAATTTGTCCTACTAGTCTTTCTCCATTTTTTGAAAATGCTACTACAGATGGTGTTGTTCTATTTCCTTCTGCGTTTGGAATTACAACTGGCTCTCCACCTTCCATAACAGCAACACATGAATTTGTTGTTCCTAAGTCAATACCTATAATTTTTCCCATAATTAAAATCTTCCTTTCTCTATACACAAAAGTTTTGGCGAATATAAAATTTATATTTTTTATTAAAATCTATACCAAATATATAAGCAATATTCTCGCCTTTTTTCGCTTATATAAAATTAAAAACAATTTTTTAATATGCTTATTAATGAAACCATTATTTATATTATAACTTATGTTTTCCATTAATTTGCTACAATAACCATAGAGTGCCTAATAACTTTATTGCCTATCATGTAGCCCTTTCTAAATTCTTCTTTTATTTCTTTTTCTCCTAAGTTTTCGTCTACAACTGAGCTTACAGCTTCATGTAGTTCTGGGTCAAATGTTTTTCCTACTGTTTCTATTTCTTTAACTCCTTTTGAAGATAAAACATCTTTAAATTGTTGTAGCATAAGTTCTACACCTTTTTTATATTCTTCGTCTTTTGTTTCAGCATTTACTGCTTTTTCTAAATTGTCTAGTACTGGTAAAAATGAAGATACAATTTCTGAAATTATTGAATCATATAGAGTTTCTCTTTCTTTTGCACTTCTTTTTTTGTAGTTTTCAAACTCTGCCATAATTCTTTTATATCTGTCGTCTTTTTCTTCTATATCTGCCTTCATAGTTGCTATTTGCTTTTTTAATTCTATAATATCATCTGCTTTATTTTTCATATTTTCTTTTTCCATTTGTATCTCTTCCTTTTCTAAATCTTCCTTATTTTCCAATTCTTTTACCACCTTTCGCCTATTTTTCATTTAATTTTTTACTAATGTATTTCATAACTGAAATTACTTTTGAGTAATCCATCCTCTTTGGTCCTATAATACCTATTGTACCCAAGTCTTTATCTTTGTATTTGTGTTTAAAAGTTACTATACTAAAGTCTTGTAAGTCTTTATTTTTACTTTCATCGCCTATATAAACATTAATATCATTGGCGAAGCCTGTATTTAATAAATCAAGTACAATTTCTTTCGTATCTATAAGGTTTATAAATCTTTTAGCAACATCTAAACTTTTAAATTCTGGTAAGTCAAATATTCTATTTGTACCATCTAAATATATTTTGTCTGATTCATTAACAACTTTATTTAGTTGTTCTAGCACTGGTTTTATAACTTTAATACTATAATCCATTTGTGAAAATATATATTGTTTAAGTGGCTGATTTATTTCTTCTAAAAGCTTTCCTTTTAATTTATTATTAAAAATGTAATTTAATGTTTCTACCTGTTCTTCGTTTATATCTTCGTCAAATTTAATTATTGTTTCTTTTACCATGCCATTTTCTGTTAAAATAACTGCCATTAGCATCCTTGTGCCTAATAAAACAAATTTTATTTCTTGAATTCTTTGTTCTTCTGCTCTTGGTCCTATAGCAACTGATGTATAATGTGTTACTTCAGATAGAGTTTGGCTAGTTATTTTAGTTAAATCTTCTATTTCATTAACTTTTGTAGATAATTTTGACTGAATATATTTTATTTCTTCTAAACTAATGTTATCGTCTTTTATTAATTCGTTAACATATAGCCTATACCCTAAAGCAGATGGTATTCTACCACTTGAAGTATGTGTTTTTTCTATGTACCCTGCCTTTTCTAGGTCTGCCATTTCGTTCCTGATTGTTGCACTACTAAAGTCTAATCCATATTTTAAAACAATACTTCCGTGAGCTTACTGGTTCTGCTGTATTAATATATTCATCTACAATTGCTTGCAGAATCTTTCGTTTTCTTTGATTTAACATATTATCACCTTATTTTTTAGCACTCATATTAATTGACTGCTAACTTCATATATATTATAACCAATTTTAGCAATTGTCAATACATATTGCTAAAAATTGTGTGAATTTTATGTGAACGTAAAATTAATTTTTTATTTAGTTCTATTGTATATTTTACAAATAAATATTCTATTTCTATAAAGCTAAATTTACATTATTTTAACATGAAAGAAACCGCCAGCTATACAGCTAGCGGTTTCTTTGCGGTTGTTATTACTCTTCCTCCTCTTCTTCGTATTCATCGTCCTCTTTGCCTTTTTCCATAACCATCCTGCCAAATACGACTGCAGCTGCTGTTGCAATCATAAATCCAATGGTCTTTACAATGAAAAACCAGTGGAACGATGCAAACAAGTCTCCCAAGACGGAGATTAGCAGATAAGTAGCAAGTCCTACAAGGAACCCCATGAAAAGGGTGCTCGGGGCATCGCCATTTCTGCCTTTCCCAGTACTCGCTAGGAGAGCAGCTGCCGTCATTACCATAGCGTAAATGAAAATTACCAAATTGGTAATTACACCAACGCTAAGTAATACTCCAAAGATGAAGCTCGCGAAGCTAGGGATGATGATGTTGTAAATCAATTTCCGCATGTCTTTTCCCTCCAAAAGATTGGTATTTTATATAAAATAGCACATGACTATTAAATATATTTTATCATATTTTATGTTAATTTTCAAATTCAGTAAGGCTAATGCATATTTCCCTTAATATGTATAATTTAAAGCTGTAACATTTATTTTTTATAGAATTACTTTTTTCTATTACTACATAATTACACAAATTCTTCCCATACTAAATTGGCTAAGTCTATTCCTTTATTGGTAAGTTTTATATAATCTCCATCTATTTCTATTAGTTCTTCATTTACCAATTTTTCTAGTTCTTCTTTGAATACATATATTGGATTTGCTGCAAATTTTTCTTTAAAATCTTGTATACACACTCCATCTATTTTTCTTAATCCTAACATCATATATTCTTTTACTTTCATATTATGTGTTTGTTTTTCATGGAATACAAAATTATCTACTTCTTTATCATTTTCATAATTTTCTATATATTTTTCTAAATTATCTATATTTGAATACCTTACTCCATTTGTATATGAGTGTGCAGAAGCTCCAAAACCTATATATTCTTTTTGATTCCAACAATCTAAATTATGTTTGGACTCATACCCATTTTTTGCAAAGTTAGATATTTCATAATGTTTGTAACTATTTTTTTCTAATATTTTCTTTACTTTCCAGTACATATTTCTTTCTTCTTCATCTTCTGGTAAGTTTAATTTTCCGCTTCTAACCTTCTCTTCTAGTACTGTTCCTTCTTCTAATATTAAAGAATATACCGAAAGATGCTCTAACCCCAATTTAATTAAACTATTAACAGATTTTTCTACATCTTCAATTGTTTGTTTTGGGAGTCCTATAATTAAGTCTGCATTTATATTTTTAAACCCTACTTTTCTTGCCAAAGAATATGTATTTATAAAATCATTATATGTATGAATTCTTCCTATTTCTTTTAATAATTCATCATTTGTAGTTTGAAGCCCTATGCTTAATCTATTAACTCCTGCCTCAAAATAATTTTTTAATTTTTTTTCATCTAATGTACCTGGATTTACTTCTAAAGTTATTTCAATATTATTACTTAATTTAAAATATTGTTTTATTGTATTTAGTATTTTTACTATATATTTGCTATCAATAAAAGAAGGAGTACCTCCTCCTATATAAATTGTGTTTACATTAAATAAACTGTCAAGATTATTTTCATAATCCATCCTATTTCCTTCGGCTACATCTATTATTTCTTTAATTAAAACATTTACATACCTATCTATTAAATTTTTTTTATTTGCATATGATATAAAATCACAGTAGTAGCATTTTTGCTTACAAAATGGTATGTGCACATAAATTCCTATATCTTTTATTTTATTGCTCGCCATATATTGTAATATTTTGCATGATATTTTAACCATGCACTCCTTTCTATATTTTATGTTTAACTTATAGAGTTTTATATATATTTTTAGCAACCTTGTATGTTTTTCTATTTTATTTCTTCTGCAATTTTTTCAATTGTTTTTAACCTATGGTTAACTCCAGATTTACCTATAGGATTTTTTAATAATTTTCCTAATTCTACTAATGACATTTCTGGATTTTTTTCTCTTATTTCTGCTATTTCTTTAAGATTTTCAGGTAATGCATCGAATTTTCCTTTTTGTTTTATTTTATTTATAGCATTTATCTGTTTTGCGGCAGCAGTAGCTATTTTATTTATATTAGCAGTTTCGCAATTTACTAACCTATTAACAGTATTTCTCATTTCTCTATATACTCTAATGTCTTCAAATTTTAGTACTGAAGTGTTAGCCCCTATAAAAGCTAAAAATTTAGATATTTCTTCTCCATCTTTTGAATATAGAGTATTTGAATTTTCTAATATTTTAAACTCTATACTATATTCTTCTAAAATTTCTAATATTAATTTTGCATTTTGCTCTTCTTTAAATAATATTTCTATATGGTACTTGTTCTTTGGATTATTTATAGAGCCACTTCCCATAAAGCAACCTCTTACAATTGCTTTTTCTAGCTTTTCTTTTTTGTTTATAAATTCTAAATTATTTAAATATATACCTTTGTTATTAAAATTTATTTCTGCTAAGTCTAATTGTTTTACTGTAATAGAATATACTTTTCTTTGTATTTCTATTTTATAGTCCACATAGCCTAAATTACTAAGCAATTTTCCAAACCTATTTATATTATATTGATTTTCTGTAGAATACTTTATTATATTTTTTTGCATTTCTATATTAGATGTTATTAAATAGCCTATTAATTCTGTCTTTACTTCATCTTTATTTGGTAAATTACTTATTTTACTTAATTCTTCTTTTACATCTGATGAAAACGACATATTTTTCTCCTTATATTTTATTATTTAACATGATAATGAATAATAGTTTTATTGTACTAATTATCTATAATAATAACTCTATCATTTCCGGCTAAGTCTTTTACACATTTTATTTTGCTATAATATTTATAAGAATTAAAAATTTCTTTTATCTTTTCTTTTTGATTATAGCCTATTTCTAAAAAAATGCTACCACTTTGTTTTATATAATTTCTAGCATTTTTTATAATTGTTTCGTAGAATTTTAGTCCATCTTCTCCACCATCTAGTGCTAATTTAGGCTCTTTTTGCACTTCTTTACTTAAAGTATTTATTACATTACTTTCTATATATGGTGGATTTGAAACTATTATATCAAACTCTTTTTCTTTTATATTTTTAAACATATCTGAGCATATAAATTTTATATTTACATTGTGACTTTTAGCATTTCTTTTTGCTACATCTAAGGCTTTTTCGCTTATATCTGAGGCATATATTTCCACATTTTTCAAATATTTGGCAATTGAAATCGCAATTATTCCACTTCCTGTGCATAAATCTAGGATTCTTAATTTATTTTCTCTATGTTTTCTAATATATTTTATTACTTCTTCTACCAAAATTTCGGTGTCTGGCTGTGGTATTAATACATTTTCATCTACATAAAAATTAAGTCCCATAAATTCTTGTTTATTTGTAATATATTGTATTGGCATACCATTTTCTATTTTTTCTAATAAATTATAAAATTGCGTTAATTTGTTTTCTTCTAGCTCTTTTTCTTCGTTTAAAATAATTTGTTCTTTTGGTATTTTAAAAACATATTCTATTAATAGTCTTACTTTAATACTACTATCTTCAATATTAAGTATTTTTAACCTTTTATTGCTTTCTTTGATTATTTCTTTTAATTTCATCTATTTCCATTAATCTATTAGATTATTTCCTTTTACAATATATTTAGGTTTTTAGTTGGCTTTACCTATAAACCAGATTATAAATTTTTAAATATTTTAATCTTTATATAATAAATTAAAATATTTTTATAGCATATTTCGTATTTATGTATAATGCTTGCAACTATTTTTTATATATTAGGAATATCTTTTTCTTTTATAGTATATCATAGAGATATTTTTATATCAACAAATTTAGCGGAGCAAAAGCCCCGCCAAAAAAATACCCCCACCTCAGCCGTAAGATGAATGAAATTTTAAGGACCTGTTTACACAGGTGGGTGTCTTGTTGAACGCTACTGGGTTTCTCATTAATATAACAAGCATACACGCCACGTCCAAAGGCGGACTCCCGTTTTAAGTTTGTTGGTTCTAAAATTCCAGTCTACACGCACCGCGCAGGGAAATATTTATTTCTTATTGTTATTGTGTTTATATATTATCATATATTTAAAATAATTTCAATTATAAGTTTTAGCATATTATTTAAAATTTTCTAATTTTCTTTATTTATCTATTTATATTATGTGTTTTTCTATATAATTTATGTATTTTGTTCATTTGCTTTTTTATTAATTTTATGATATATTTAATTTATATGTGCATTAATTTTGTACATATTTTTTTATATTATTACATCTCTTTTTAACTTTCCATTAGTGTTTATTCCAATTCCAATAAATTTATTTTGGCTGTATATTCTATAAATTCCCTCTTCTCTATTATTGTTTATTTTTACTCCATTTAAAAATTTATTTAAAGTTTCTGTATTAAATTCTATTTTTCCATGTTTTGAGAATAGTTCTTCTATTGAAATATAGTATTTATGCTTTTCATTACTGCTTGTTTTTTCTAATATATTTTCTGTTTCTGAATTATTGTAAATAATTTCATTTTCTTTTAAATCTATTAGTTTTTCTAATTCGTTAATAGTAATAGTATTTTCAATTTTAAATTCTCCTACTCTTGTTCTTTGTAGTTCTTTCATATAGCCACAAGTATTTAGCTTTTCGGCAATATTTTCGCATAATGTTCTTATATATGTACCTTTTGAACAACTTACTTTAAATGTAATAATGTTTTCTTTGCTATTAAAATTAATAAGTTCTATTTTGTATATTTCTATTTCTCGTGGCTTTACATCTATTTGTTTGTTTTCTCTAGCATATTCATATAGCTTTTTGCCATTAACTTTAATTGCAGAATATATTGGTGGCTTTTGAAGATTTTTTCCTACAAATTGATTTAATACTTTTTGTAAATAGTTTTCAATATTTTTGCTTTCCTCATTTTTATTATTAAAGCTTTCAATGTTTAAACATAAGTCCACACTATTAATAAGTTCTTTCAAATTTACAGGCTTTTCTTCTATTATTTTTCCTTCTCCATCTGCTGTATCTGTTTTTATTCCTAATTGTAATTCTGCAATATATTCTTTATCGTGATTTATTAAATATTTTGAAATTTTAGTGGCATTACCTAATAAAAGTGGTAATACACCAGTTGCATTAGGGTCTAATGTTCCTGTGTGTCCCACTTTTACTTTTAATAGTTTCTTTATTTTTGCTACCACATCATGTGATGTCCAGTCTTTTTCTTTATTTATTAATATAATTCCATCCATTTTAGCTCCTAAATAGAATATGTATTGTATTATAAAGCTGTTCTTATTTGCCTCAATAGCTTTTCTTTTGCTTGTTCTATTGTGCAACCTTGTATTGTACAGCCAGCTGCTTTTACATGTCCGCCTCCACCAAAAGCTAAGCATACATCTGAAACATTTACATAATCGTTTGAGCGTAAAGAGCACCTTATTCCTTTATCTGTTTCTGTTACAAGTACAGAAACTTCCACTCCTTCTACATCTCTTCCTACTTCTACTATTCCTTCTTTGTCTCCTTGACTTGCATTTACGCTTTTCTCATCTTCTTTAGTTATATATGTAAATGATACTTTTCCATCTTCTAAAAATTCTATTCTATCTGTTGCAATTCTTGTTAGCTCAAAATTTGCTTTAGTTTTAGTTTGCAATACATTTTTATAAATTTTAGATACATTTACTCCTTTATTAAGAAGCCATGATACAAATTCAAAAGTGTCTGCTGTAACTCCTTCATACTTAAATCCACCAGTATCTGTTATTATTCCAGTTAAAATACAAGTACCAATGTCTTTAGTAACTTCTATACCAAAATATTCTAAAACTACTAAAAGTACTTGTGCACATGCTGGTGCTGCTGGATTTACATAGTTATATGTTCCAAACATTGTATTTGTTCCATGGTGGTCTATGTTAACTTTCATTTTAGCATTTTCAAAATATTTTGCAAAACCGTTTAGCATTTTTATTGTAGCACAATCTACAGAAATTGCTAGGTCGTATTTCTCTATATTGCTTTCTTTTTTTATTTCACTTGTTCCTGGTAAAAATTTAAAAATTTTAGAATATTCTGGAATTATTATATCTGGATTTTTGCCATAATCCTTTAGAGCGTTATACATAGCTAAACCGCTTCCTATGGCATCTCCGTCTGGGTTTTCATGTGTTAAAATAACAATTTTTTCCGCTTTGTCTATTTCTTCTTTAATATTATCTAGAGTCATTATAATTTTCTCCTTACTCTTATTATTTGCTCTTTTGAATTTTATCACTAATTATTCTTCATTTCCATCTTCTGAGCTAATATTTTTATTTTTTTCTAAAAGCTCTTTATCTTTTTTTAATACATCTGCTATTATTTTGTCCATTTTTTCACCATATTCAATTGACTCATCTAATTCAAATTGTAGGTCTGGTGTAATACGTAAATTTATTTTTTTAGCTATTTGACCTCTTATATAACCTGCTGCACTCTGAAGACCAGCCATAGTTTTAGTCTTGCTTTTTGAATTTAATAAGCTAACATATACTCTTGCAAATCTTAAGTCTGGTGTAATTTTTACTTTTGTTACACTTACTAAACCAGTTATGTTAGAATTTTTTAATTCAAATGTAATTACATGGCTGATTTTCTTTTTTAGTTCTTCATTAATTCTATTTAGTCTTGTATTATCTTTAGACATTTTTAATCCTTTCTGAGTTTAAATAATTTTAAAGCTATATTTACTGTATAAATAATTTATACAGTAAATATGCTTATTAATTTTTTACATTTAGAAAATTTTCATTATGTTTAAATTTTTTTATATTTTATATCTATAATTAATTTTTATATGCATTATAAAATTTTTACTTATTTAACTTGTTCTTGTACAAAAACTTCAATTTTGTCTCCTTCTTTTATGTCATTGTAGTTTTCTATTTGAAGTCCACATTCAAAGCCTTTTGTAACTTCTTTAGCATCATCTTTAAATCTTTTTAGAGAAACAAGTTTTCCTTCATGTATAACAACATCTTCTCTAATTACTCTTACTCCTGCATTTCTTTCAACTTTTCCACTAAGTACAAAACATCCTGCAATTGTACCAACATTTGATACTCTAAATGTTTGCCTTACTTCTGCTTCTCCTATAACTCTTTCTTCAAATACAGGGTCTAACATACCTTTCATTGCCGCTTCTACATCTTCAATTGCTTGGTATATTACAGAATATTGTTTTACTTCTACTTCTTCTCTTTCCGCCATATCTTTTGCAGTTGCTGTAGGACGTACATTAAATGCAATTACAATAGCTTTTGCAGCTTTTGCAAGTTGAACATCTGATTCTGTAACAGCTCCTGCACTATAATGTATAACTTTTACTTTTACTTCTTCATTAGATAATTTTTCTAATGATTGTGTTAAAGCTTCTGAAGTACCTTGTACATCTGCTTTTACTATTATGTTTAATTGTTTTAAATTTTCACTTGCCATTTTTTCAAAAACATTACTTAGTGTAACTTTATTTACATTGCTTAGGTGTTCTTCTCTTTCTTGGCGTTTTCTTCTTTCTATTAAGTGTTTAGCAGTTTTTTCGTCTTTTACTTCATAGAAAGTATCTCCTGCTTCTGGAACTTCTGTTAATCCCATAATTTCTACTGGTGTAGATGGTCCTGCTTCTTTTACTTTTTGTCCTTTATCGTTTTTCATTGCTCTAATTTTTCCTATAGATTTTCCTACAACTATAGTATCTCCAACATTTAAAGTTCCTCTTTGAACTAACATAGATGCAATTGGACCTTTTGCCTTATCTAGTCTTGCTTCTATAACAGCACCTTTTGCTTGTTTATTAGGGTTTGCCTTAAGTTCTTTCATGTCTGCTACTAACAATACCATTTCTAGTAAGTTTTCTATATTTAAGTGCTTTTTAGCAGAAATAGGTACAAAAATTGTATCTCCGCCCCACTCTTCAGGCACTAATTCATATTCCATTAATTGTTGTTTTATTTTATCAATATTAGCTCCTGGTAAATCTATTTTGTTTACAGCAACTATAATTGGAATTTCTGCAGCTTTTGCATGATTAATTGCCTCTATTGTTTGTGGCATAACACCATCATCTGCTGCTACTACAAGTATTGCTATATCTGTAATTTGTGCACCTCTTGCTCTCATGCTTGTAAATGCTTCGTGTCCTGGAGTATCTAAGAAAGTAATCTCTCTACCATTTATATTTACTTTATAAGCACCTATGTGTTGTGTAATTCCTCCAGCTTCTCCTTCTATAACATTGGTTTTTCTAATTGCATCTAGAAGTGATGTTTTACCATGGTCTACGTGTCCCATAACTACAACAACTGGTGGTCTTGCTTTTAATTCTTCTTCCTTATCTTCTGAGTCGTCGAATAAGATGTCTTCTTCTTTTATTTCTTCTTTCTTTTTAGCAGTTACTCCAAATTCGCTTGATACTAGATATGCAGTATCGAAGTCTACAGTATTATTAATTGTAGCCATAATTCCATAATTGAATAATTTTTTTATAATTTCTCCACTTGTCTTTTTTAATTCCATAGCAAGGTCTTTTACTGTTATGTTATCTGGAATAGTAATTTCTTTTAGTTCAAATATTTTTTGTTTGTTTCTTTCTTCGTCTTTTTGAAGTTTCTTTTTGTTTTTCTTTCCTCTAGCAGTAGTTAAGTCATAGTAATCTAACATACCACCATCTTGCTCTGTAAACATGTGAGATAATCTATCTTCTTGTTTTAGTTTATTTAATTTTCCGCTATCAAACTCTTCAAAGCTTCCTTTTCTTGTACGTGATGCTTTTTTGTTTTTTTCTTCATAACGATTATTACTCTTTGCTTTATCAATTGCTTTGCTGCTGTTGTAATCTCTTTGGCTTTCTTTTTCTACAATTTCTGTAGACATTATGTCTTTAATATTTCTATCTATTCCTCTGCTATCTAAAGGTCTTTGTTGCCTGTTAAAGTTTGGTCTTTGGTTATTGTTGTTGCCATATCTATTTTGACCGTTTTGATTATTTCTATTGTTAAATTTATTTTGATTATTATCATGGTAATTATTGGCATTATTTTTATAATTGCCATTTGAATTTCCATGGTAATTGTTGTTATTGCGGAAGTTATTGTCCCTTTGATTATTACGGTAATTATTATTTCTATAATTATTGTTTTGGTTATTTACTTGAGCTCTATTTTCATTTGGCATACTAGCTTTTTCTTGTACATTTGAAGTTGTATTTCTAGTATCAGTTTGATTTTCTTTTTTACTTACTTCTTTTGTAGTATTTTCTACTTTAACTTCTGCTACTTTTTCTTCTTTTTTTACTTCTTCCTTTTTTAGAGGTTCTTCTTTTTTCTCTTCTTTCTTTCCAAATCCAAATAGCTCGCTTACAGTAAGTGGTTTTTGTGGTTTATTACGATAAACTATATTGTAATCTTGATTAGATTTTCTTTCAACAAAACCTACATCTCTTCTAGTATTTTCTTTCTTTTTCTCTTCTTCTTTTTTCTTATCTTCTTCGTCGGAAATAATAACCTCTCTTCTAATAATGACAGGTGTAGAACCTTTTTTGTTATCTTCCTTTGCTTTGCTTCTTTCCTCTTTTGCTTGCTTATTAGAAGAATTAATACCTCCTTTTAAGCTTTTTTCTAGTTTTTCTGCTTGTTCCATACTTATAGCACTTAAATGACTACTCACATCCATCCCTAATTCCTTTGCTTTGTTTACTAAATCTTTACTTGTTATTTGTATTTTTTTGGCTAATTCATATATTTTGACCTTATCCAATAACCTCACCCCCACTTAAAATTTTTATAATTTCTTTTGAAAAATTATCATCACATACTCCTATTACTACTTTATTTTGTTTTCCTATTGCATGGCTTAAGTCGTATTCTTCAAACTCTTCGTAAATTGGTATTTTTCTGCTATCACATAGCTTTTTAAAGTTTATTTTTGTTCTTTCAGATGCATCTTTAGCAATTAAAATTAGTTTTACTTTATTTTGCATTATTGCTTCATTGCAACTTTCATTTCCAAACTTTACTTTTCCAGCTCTCATAGCTAAACCAATTAGTCTTAATACTTTAGAATTATTTATCAACAATTACACCTCTTAAATTTTCATAAATTTGCAAATCTATTTTTGTTTTTAAACTTCTTTCTAGTTTCTTAGATTTTATTGCTTTTTCCAAACACTCTATATTTTTACAAATGTATGCTCCTCTTCCATTTGCTTTTCCTGTTGTATCTACATTTATATTTCCTTCAGAATTTTTTACTATTCTTATTAGTTGCTTTTTTTCTTTTTTTTCATTACAACCAATGCATGTTCTTTCTGGTATTGTTTTCAAATACATCACTTTCCTTATTGTTATATGTATTTTTTATTTAACATATTATTCTTCATTTTTTTCATTTTCTTGCTCACTTTGAGCTTGCATCATTATTTCTCTAAATTGACTTTCACTCTTTATATCTATTTTCCAATTAGTAAGTTTTGCAGCTAAACGTGCATTTTGCCCAGATTTACCTATTGCCAATGATAATTGGTCATCTGGTACTATAACTTGTGCAAATTTCTCGTCTTCTTTTATATCTACTGCCATAACTTGTGCTGGAAGCAATGCCGCTGAAATAAATATTGATGGGTCTTCGTTCCACTCTATTACATCTATTTTTTCTCCATGTAGCTCATTTATAATGTTTTGAATTCTTATTCCTTTTTGTCCTACACAAGAACCTACTGGATCTATATTTTCATTTGGAGAATATACTGCTATTTTGCTTCTGCTTCCTGGGTCTCTTGATACACTTTTAATTTCTATAACACCTTCGTATATTTCTGGAATCTCTAGTTCAAATAATTTTCTTACAAATTCTGCTGAAGTTCTAGAAACTATAACTTGTGGTGCACCTTTCATACCTCTTTCAACATCTAATATATATGCTCTTATTTTGTCGTTAACTCTATATTTTTCTGTTGGTACTTGCTCTTTTACTGGCATTATTCCTTCTAGTTTTCCTAAATCTAATACTACAACTCCACCATCAGATTTTTGTACAATTCCAGATACGATTTCGCCTTTTCTTTCATTGAATTCGTTAAATAAAACATTTCTTGAAACTTCTCTAATTTTTTGTACAATTACTTGTTTTGCAGTTTGTGCTGCTATTCTTCCAAAGTTTTTAGGTATTATTTCAACTTCTGCTTTATCTCCTACTTCTAGGTTTTTATTTATTTTTTTTGCATCTTCTAGGTTTATTTGTAATTGTGGGTTTTCTACTATTTCTACTACATCTTTTTCTGCATATACATGTATTTCCCCTGTTACTTTGTCCATTATAACTTTAACATTTTCAGCTGAATCAAAGTTTCTTTTATATGCTGTAACTAATGCAGTTTCTATAGATTCTAGTAAATAATCTTTAGGTATGCCATTTTCTTTTTCTAAATCCTCCATTGCTATTATTAACTCAGTAGAATCAATTGCTGGTGCATTTTTCTTTGCTACTTTTTTCATTTTTATTACTCCCTTCTCTAATTCCAGTCATATACTGTTTTTATTAAACTTATATTTTTTCTGTCTATCTGAATAGTATCTTTGCAATTAACATATATACTATTATCGTCAAACTTCTCTAAAGTGCCTATTATTTGCTTTTCTTTTTCTATAGGTTTAAATAAGTTTATACATATTTTATTTCCAATGTTATCATTAAGGTGCTTATCTTTTCTTAATATTCTTTCTATTCCAGGTGATGATATTTCTAAGAAATATTGGTCTTTTATGTAATTTTTTTCGTCCAATATATCTGTTATTGCATTATTTACTTTTTCACAGTCATCTAAAGATATACCTTCTTCTTTATCGATAAAAACTCTAAGATAATAATCTTTGCCTTCTTTTACATATTGTACATCATATAAACTATAACCTAATTTCTCTATTATTGGCATAATTAAAGTCTCTACATTTTCTTCTATTTTAGGCATTTATATTTTCCTCCTATCAAGACTGAAGAGTGGGATTAGTTCCCACTCTTCTTAAAATCTTATGCTTTTAATATTATACCCTATATTGTTATAAATATCAAGCTTTTTTGTAAATTTTTTATATTATTTACCACGGAATTTAACTACGTCTGAATATTCTCCTGCAACTAGTTTTCCATTTACATATTTATATGCTCTTACTTTTGCTGTATAATCTGCATTTTTTGTTGTAATTCCAGAAATAGTTCTTCCTGGTCCTTCAGACCATAATGTTGTAGAACCTCCATAACCTGGTACTGTAAATTGTATTTCATATTTTACAGCTCCTGGTACAGATTTCCAAGATAAGTATACTGAGCTTCCTGTTACAGATGATGTTACATTAGTAACTTTTGCTACTTTTGAGCTTGTTGTAGTGTTATTGTTACTACTGCTACTCTTTTTGTCTGTTTTAAAACTCTTTATGTCTGAGTATGCTCCATATTCTTTATATTCTTTGTTATATGCTCTTACTTTTACTTTATATGATGTGTTGTAATCTAAGTCTGAAATTGTAGCATTATTGGTTGTAACTGTTCCTATTAATTTGTATGAACCATTATTTTTTGAAAGATATACTTCATACTCGTCTGTGTCTGTTACTTTTTTCCAGTCTAAGTATGCTTTATTTCCTTCTACATCTACTGTTAAGTTTGTTACTTTGCCTAAGTCTATTTCGTCTTTTTCTGTTTTAAAGCTTTTTATGTCTGAATATTCTCCATATTCATCATATTTTTCATTATATGCTCTTACTTTTACTTTATATGATGTGTTGTAATCTAAGTCTGAAATTG
>CAJMQM010000019.1 GCA_905215615.1 uncultured bacterium
AATGGTGAAATAGACCTAGATAAAATAGAAATTTAGTCATACAAATTGTTATTTGCATAAAGAAATAAATGAAAATAAGAGGAAAAATATAATTTAGGGGGCAAATTATGTTTGATGAAGAAACATTAGAAAAAGTAACAATGGAAATGTTACAAAATCTAGAATATGAATGTATAAATGGATATGAAATGGAAAGACAGGACTTTTCTAAAATTTTATTAGATGAAGATTTAAGAAATGTAATAGAAAAGATAAATAGAGGAATAAAAGATGAACAAGTAATAGAAGCAATAAGACTAGTAAAAAACTTAGATAGCAATAATACTATACTAAATAATAAGCAATTTACAAAATACTTATTAGAAGGAGTTCCTGTTCCAGTACAAGAAAATGGAGAAACGAGATATATAACAGTAAAAATTCTAGATTTAGATAATATAAATAATAATGAATTTAAAGCAATCAATCAATATACAATCATCGAACACAGTGAAAAAAGACCTGATATTATTATATTTGTAAACGGTATGCCTTTAGTTGTAATAGAGTTAAAATCAACAGTAAGAGAAGAAGTAAAATTAATAGATGGCTATAATCAATTAATGGGATACAAGGAAGTACATATACCAAGTTTATTTTATTATAACCAATTTATGATAGTAAGTGATGGTGTACAAGCTAGAAGCGGAACCATAACAAGTCCATGGAGTAGATTCTCAGAATGGAAAAAAATCGAAGATACAGATGAAATAAAGGAAAATATGCCAACACATGAAACCTTATTTAAGGGAATGCTAAGAAAGGATAGATTAATTGATATAATTAAAAATTTTATCCTATGGAGTAATGATAATAAGATTTTATCAGCATATCATCAATATTTTGGAGTAAAAAAAGCGATAGAAAGTACTAAACAAGCAATTGATAGAAGAACGGGAAAAGCAGGTATAGTATGGCACACACAAGGAAGTGGAAAAAGCTTTTCGATGGTATTTTATGCAGGCAATATGATAAAAAAATTGCATAATCCAAGCATCGTAGTAGTAACAGATAGAAATGATTTAGACAATCAATTATTTGAAACATTTGCTAAATGTTCAGAATACTTAAAACAAAACCCTATACAAATAGAATCTAGAGAAGACTTAAATGAAAAATTAGAAGGCAGAAATTCAGGAGGAATATTTTTTACAACACTTCAGAAATTTGAAGAACAAACAGGTTTATTTAGCGAAAGAGATGATGTTCTAGTATTAGTTGATGAAGCACATAGAAGTCATTATGGATTAGAAGCAACTATAAAAATGGATAAAGCAAAACTAGAAGCATATAAAAAATATGGAACAGCTAAATATTTACATGATGCATTTCCAAACGCAACATATATTGGCTTTACTGGAACACCAGTAGAAACAAAAGATAAATCTACAACTAATATATTTGGAAATATAATAGATACATATGATATGACTCAAGCGATTATGGATGGTGCAACAGTGCCAATCATGTATGAATCAAGAATGGCAAGAGTAGGATTAAATCAAAAACTATTAGATGAAATAGATGATTATTATAATATGCTAGAAACAGAAGAAGGCGTAGAAGATTACAAAATAGAAGAATCTAAAAAGACAATGGCAACAATGAAAGCAATTATAGAAGATCCTGATAGATTAGAAATGATAGTAAAAGATATAATAAAAAACTATGAAGAAATACAAACTTCTGTAGCTAATAAAGCAATGGTAGTTGCATATTCAAGAGATGCAGCATTTACAATGTATAAAAAATTTATAGAGTTAAAACCTGAATGGAAAAATAAAGTTAACATGATAATAACATCTAATAACAAAGATGATGAAGAAATGCAAAAAGCTATAGGCTCTAAAAAAGATAAAAAGCAACTAGAAGTAGACTTTAAAGATATGGATTCAGACTTTAAAATAGCAATTGTAGTTGATATGTGGCTTACCGGATTTGATGTTCCAGGACTTGGAACAATGTATATAGACAAGCCTATGAAAGCACACAATCTAATGCAAGCAATAGCTAGAGTAAATAGAGTCTACAAAGATAAAACAGGAGGTTTAATAGTCGATTATATAGGATTAAAAAGATGGCTATTAGATGCATTAAAAACTTATACTAAAAGAGACCAAGGAAAGATAGTAGACAATAGCGAGTTAGTTAAAGTATTAATGGATAAAATAGAGTTAATCAGAGACTTGTTCAAAGGATTCTACTATGGACATTTTGCTACTACAACAGATAGTGATAAATATGAAATAATAAAAGCAGGAGCAGATTGGATATTAGAAACCGAAGAAAAACGAAAGACATTTATGCGATACAGTTATGATACAAAGAGCCTATATGCATTATGTACAGGAGTTATTTCTCAAGAAATAAAAGATGAAATCTTATTCTTCATTTCGGTAAGATCATTTATATCAAAATTATCTGGAGACAAAATTGATGTTAGAGAAATAAATGACAATGTGGCTAAAATGCTTGAAAGAGCAATACAAGATGATGAAATGCTAGAAATTGGTGAAGTACATAATAGTAATCAATTATCACTGCTAAGTGATGAAATATTAAATAAATTAGCTAAAATGCAAAAGAAGAATGTGGCAGTAGAAGTTTTAAATAGAGCACTAAAAGAATATGTAGAACAAGTAGGAAAGCAGAATGTTGTTTTAATGGAAAAATTCTCAACAAAATTTCAAAAAATTGCAGCATCATATAATGAAAGAACTAGCGTAGAAGATATACAAAAAATATTAGAAGAAATGATAAAGTTAAAGAAGGAAATAGAAGAAGAGTTAAAAGCAGGAAATGAATATAATCTTTCTGCAGAAGAAAAGGCGTTCTTTGATGCCTTAGGAGATGATCCAGAGGTTAAAGAATTAATGAAAGATGATATCCTTGTTCAAATAGCTAAAGAGTTAGTTGAAACAGTTAATAAAAATATGACAATAGATTGGGACATAAGAAAAGATGCAAGAGCAAGAATGAGAATTGAAATTAAGAAACTTTTAATAAAATATGATTATCCGCCAAATAAAAGTGAAAAAGCAGTTCAGACTGTTATTAGACAAGCTGAATTAAAATGTAAGGGAATGATGGAATAACATATAATAAAAGTAGAGAGTTTGATTAAACTAATAAAACATATTGAAATATAATGTAATATAATATATAATGTTCCTAGAAAGGGGGAAAGCAAATGGAAGAAAAGGAAATATTAAAAGATAATATAGTAATAGATTCATATTATTTAATTAATTTATTTGTTAATGATAGTAAAAAAGTAACACAATTACAAATACAAAAATTAATGTATTTTTTTGAAGCTTTTTATATGTGTATAAAAGACACAGATTCATTATATCCTTGCCATTTTAATGCTTGGGCTTTTGGACCAGTAGCTATACCTCTATATAAAGAATATAAGGTTTTTGGAAATGCGGATATTATTTTATCAGAAGAAAAAATAAAACAAGGCAATGAAATAGATTCTTTAAAGAAAGATGTGCTAAAAAAAATATATGAAACTTTTGGAATATTATCAGCAAGTCAATTGGTTGATATAACACATAGAAAAGGATCTCCCTGGTATAATAAATGGATGGAAAATAATCAAAAAGTAGTATATGGAGATAGAAGTTATATTGATAAAATTGAAACTAAAGAGTGGTTTAAAAATAATTTTATAGTAACGGATGAATAATACTAATAAAATTCCATCCATTAAAATACCAACACAAACAAATGAAAATAATCCTATATTTGATTTAGATCAGACAATAAAAGAACAAATTGAACAAATAGCGGTGATTCAAAACAAAGGAATAAAGAATGTAACACCTAAGAAAGTTGAAAATCTATTAGCTATGGTTGACAGTTTAATAGTTGAATGTAATGCTACACAAAATTTTCACTTTAATAGAAATGAAAATATAATTGAGTTATTGTATAAATATCAAAGATTAGCATTAGAATATGAAACTTACAAAATACAACAAAAGATGAATCAAGTAGAAGAAGCTTCAAAGAAATTGGAAAAAACATAAAAATAACAGGTTATATAGCAACAATAGAGAATTTCTTTAAAATGAAAAACAAGAAATATCATGAAATACTATTTGTACATAAGGCAGAATTTATAAATGAAGAAGACAAAAAAATAACTACAACACTAAAAAATATAGAAGGAAAAGACTATTTAAAATATGAGTGGGTAGACCTAGCAGATATAGATAATGTTAATTTAATGCCTGCAAATCTAAAGAAAATTTTAAAAGAAGGAAAATTCCCAACACACGAAATTTATAGTGAATTAAAACAGGAAAACTAAGCACATCGAGTATTATGTAAATAATAAAAGCTAAAGCATCAAAAACTACAATAAAAAGAAAATAAATAAAATTTCTTTAAACTAAGTTGTGACTTTAATATACATTAGAAAGGAATAAATCTAATATGAAAATCATTTTTATAGAATACCCTAAATGCTCTACATGCCAAAAAGCTAAAAAGTGGCTAGAAACTAACAAAATACAGTTTGAAGATAGACACATTATAGAGCAAACTCCAACAAAAGAGGAATTAGAAAAATGGCTACCTATTAGTAATAAAGATATAAAAAATTGGTTTAACACAAGTGGCTTAAAATATAAGGCATTAAACTTAAAAGAAAAACTACCACATATGACGGAAAAAGAAAAAATAGAACTACTTTCAAGTGATGGTATGCTAATAAAAAGACCACTAATTATAAGCGATAACAAAGTATTACTAGGATTTAAGGAACAAGAGTGGAAAGATTATTTTAATAAATAATCTTTTTTTCATCCCTATATTTCTTAAAAACATCTATACATTTATCTCTATCAATTTGATGTAAAGCGACAGCATCTTTATTTTTTCCATTTAAATATTCATAAATAAAATCATCTCTAAAGCCAATACTAGCAGCATCTTCACGTGTACATGCATAATAAATATTTTTAATATTTGCCCAAATAGCAGCAGACAAGCACATTGGACAAGGCTCACAAGATGTATATAAAATGCAATCAGATAAATCATAAGTATTAAGTTTTTCACAAGCTTTGCGAATAGCCATAATCTCCGCATGAGCAGTAGGGTCGTTATTTTTCAAAACTTGATTACTTTCCACTGAAATTATATTTCCACTTTTATCTACAATAACAGCGCCAAATGGACCACCTTCATCTAAAGTCAAACCATTTTCAGCAGCCTTTTTTGCAATTTCCATATATTCGTTCATAAATTAATCACATACCTTTCATTGCTACATTATACCCACAAATAAACAAATTATTTTTGCCACAACAATTATAACATAACAATATAATAAACAAAATAAAAACATTGTTATTTGTCGAAAATTGTAATATAATTACAATATAAAAAATAAGGGGGAATTATTATGGGAAAAACTGAAAACAGAAACAAAAGTACTGCATTTTATATAATACTAACTATTGTAATAATTGCAATATTGAGTGTTGCTATATATTTTATAGTAAACCAAAGTGCAACTAGTACATCAGGAGGAATATCCACTAAAAGTATAAAAAATGAAACAATAACAGCTGAAAATTACGAAGAGATGATGAACAAAATAGATGCAGAGTTTAATGAAAATGACGAAGAATTGTACTATCTTACATATTCAATGATGTATTACATGGTACAAGATGGGCTATCATCAGCACTTACAAATAGTACAGATGATAGTGCTATGTACACTAGCATATATGGAAAAACTGTACAACAGCTAATAGATGAAGGAAAAACGCTTATGAAAGAAAATAATGTAACATTAGAACAATATAAAGAAAGTATAAATGAACTTAATGATATTGATGCGTAATTATAAAAGTAATGAGTAAAATATAATTTGGGTTAAAAGTAAGTTCTAGTTCTAAACCCAAGAAGTTTCAGGACAAAATTAAAATTTACTTTTTTAAATAATATAATACCTATTGTAAGAGTAATATCTAACAATAGGTTCTTTTACGCCAATAGAAAAGCATAGTGAAACTTGTAAGAGCCTTTTTGCAAATTCATTAAAAATATGCTATAATTTATATATTACCTTGCCATGCAAAGAAAATTTAGGAGGTTTTATTATGACAAGACTGGAAGATGCAATTCGGACAGTACAGGCGTATTACGATCGGGTAGGTCCGGACTGCTTCGCATACCATGTGGAGCACGACTCTTTGCCGTCGCCGGTATCCAGGGCGTACAAAGACCTGAAGTTTGCAACTGACAGGGTACTTTTAGACCTGCTGAAAGACGCCGGCATTGTTATGGTAGTGGAGGTGTATGTCGAGTAAAATCATTTACCGCGATTGCGGTATCCCTCTTCGGAGGAGTCTTTTTATATTATAAACATATGCTATATAAATTATTTTATAAAATTTAGCAAAAAACAAACACAACACATAAATATTAAATATCTTATTTTTCTAAAAAATTTCATAAAATATTAACCATATAAAATTTATTAGCAAGGGCATAAAAGTAAATTATTTCCGCGAAAAATCTTAAATAATTGTAAAATAAATTGCAAAATTACAATATCTAAGATAAAATATATAAAAAACAATATAAATTACGAAAGGAGAGGTAAGAGCCTACAGTGTTAACATAACAATTATGTCACTAAATAATTGCTAAATAAGGGTTTATGGGTAACCTTTTAAAAACCTAAATATATTTACAAGGAGAGTATGATAAAGGTTATCATACAAATTTGTGCATGAAAATTGGAATTGATTTAGATGGAGTAATATTTGACTCAGAAAAACTATATAGAATTTATTCAGAATTATATGATATGCAAGACCTAAATAAAAATAGCTTAATAAATAACCAAGCAGTAAGGTTTCAAGATAGATATTCATGGAGCCAAAACGAAGCAAATGGATTTATAAAAAAATATCACAGAAAAATAACAGAATCATCTAATGTCATGCCAGGAGCAAAAGACATTATTCCCTTGCTAAAACAAGAAGGAGACACATTAATAGTAATAACTGCTAGAGGAAAAATAAATAAAGACCTAATTCCAGTAACAATTGAAAGGTTAAAAGAAAACAACCTTGATGTATTTGAAAAATACTATTGGGGAGTAGATAACAAAGAAGAAATTTGTAAGCAAGAAAATATAGAACTAATGATAGATGATTCAAACATTAACTGTGAAAAAATAGCAAATAGCCATATTCACACTATATATTTAAAAGATGCACCATCTTTTGATGTACAAGAAAGTGAATATCTAAAAGTTTTATATAACTGGGGAGAAATTTATAGATATATAAAAAATTTAAAAGAAGAGCAAAGTATATAAAAATTAACAATAGGAAATAATAATGGAAAAAGATTTAATAAACTTATATAATCAATGTGTAAATGAATTAAAAACAATTGGAATTGATGTAAACGATAAAGCAATAGTAGGAGATATAGACATAAAACTAACTACAAGAGCTAGCAAACGATATGGTTGTTGCAAGCAAGAAAATCCTGACAAAAGCTCAAAGATAATAGAAAAACATGGATACAGGTATATTACAAAATACGAAAAATTTAATAAACATCATATAGAAGTAAGTAGTTGGGTAATGCAGTTAAATAACGATATTATAAAAAATACTATAATGCACGAACTTATACACTGTTTTCCATATTGTAATAATCATGGTCAAGAGTTTAAAAAATATGCAAAATACATAAATCAAAAATTAGGTTACAACATAACCCGTGTAGGAAATGTAAAAGAAGACTATGAAGAAAGCAATATACCATATCAAGAAAAACAATACAAATACAAAATAGTCTGCGAAAAATGTGGACAAGAAATATATAGAAATAGGCTTAGCAGTAAACTCTTAAAAAGATATAGATGTGGTAAATGTGGAGGAAAATTAAAGCTTTCAGACTAAACACTAACCACATAAAATAAAAATACTAACAACGAAGAATATACAATGCTATATGATGACCAAGGAGAAACAAATTGCATAATTTATAAATTTACTAAATAAAGCAACATATTTATAATAGGAAGAGAGAAGCAAAACTTATAAAAATGCTTCTCTCTTATGCAATATGAAAAAAGCCAACAAATGCTTAAATAATTTTAGCTTAAATTGGTAAAATAGCTTTATATTATAGAAAAATGTACTTATGCCAATTGTAACTTATGCTTATTAGGAAATAACAAATTGTCAATTATTGTAGAAAAATGTCATACGAAAAATGTTGAAATACACACAAATATGTGCTAAATTATAAATATAAGAAATATAATATTTATTCAAAATATAAAAGATTATTTATCTTAAAATTTATTTCTAAACAATACCCCAACATATTCAATTAAATAAAAGAAGGTGATTTTATTAAAGAAATTACACAAAAAAGCAAATACTATCCTCAAAGGCTATTAGAAATTAGCAGACCACCAAAAAAACTGTATGTAGAGGGAGATATAAGTTTACTAAATAAAAACAGTATAGCTATTGTAGGTGCTAGAAAATGTAGTAAATATGGGTCAAGCTATGCAGCAAAATTTGCAAAAGAATTATCAAAATCAAATATATGTATAGTAAGTGGTTTGGCTAATGGAATAGATAGAGTAGCACATACATATTCAAAAAGTGAAAAAGGAAAAACCATTGCAGTACTTGGCTCTGGTTTTAATAACATATACCCAAAAGAAAATTTAAAATTATATCAAGAAATTTTAGAAGAAGGTGGGTGTGCTATTAGCGAATATGAACCAAACCAAAAAACAGATTTATCTAGGTTTCCAATGAGAAATAGGTTAATAAGTGGAATTTCAATGGGTGTGCTTTTAATAGAGGCAAGATATAGAAGCGGAAGCAATATAACTGCAAGATATGCATTAGAACAAAAAAGAAGAGTATTTTGCATACCACACGATTTAGAAAACAAAACAGGCTATGGACCAAACGAATATATTAAATATGGTGCAAAATTAGTAACAAGCTATATGGACATATTAGAGGAATATGGCTTAGTAAATTACGAAGAAGATGTAAAAATAGATAATAAATATTTAGATGTCTACAAATGCGTTACCGAAATACCGCGTTCTATTAATGAAATAGCCAAATTAAGTGGCAAATCCATATCTGAAATAAGTGAGGCTTTATTTATGCTAGAAATGGAAGGAGCAATAAAAAGCCTGCCAGGCAGTGAATATGTAGTGAATTTAAAATAAGAAAAAGGAGAAATATGTTATCAATTATAAAAACAATATCTTTACATGGACTAGAAGGGTATCTTATAGATGTACAAGTAGATATAACAGGAGGTATGCCTACATGGGAAATTATACGGATTACCAGATACAAGCATAAAAGAAGCAAAAGAAAGAGTAAGAACAGCTATAAAAAATTCTGGTTATGAGCTAAGAAGCAGAAAAATACTAATTAATTTAGCACCAGCAAACATCAAAAAAGAAGGGGCTTTTTTCGATATGCCAATAGCTGTAGGCGTATTATGCAGTATTGGAATAATAAAAAATATTCCAACAAAAGAAGTAGCTTTTATAGGAGAACTATCTTTAGATGGTAAAGTAAATACTGTAAATGGCGTACTACCAATGTGCATAGAAGGCAAGAATCTTGGAATAAAAAAAGTAATAGTGCCCAAAGAAAATGCACTAGAAGCAAGTATTGTAAAAGACATAGAGGTAATAGGAGTAGAATCTCTAAAAGAAGTTGTAAATTATTTAAACAAAAATAATCTAAGACCAATTAAATCTAATTGGGAAGAAGTTGCAACAAAATTTCAAAAATATAATGTAGATTTTTCGGAAGTAAAAGGTCAAGAAAACATTAAAAGAGCAGTAGAGGTGGCAGCTGCGGGTGCACATAATTGCCTGTTAATTCGGTTCGCCACGGTTCACGGAAAAACAATGATTTCTAAAAGAATTCCAACGATTCTGCCAAATTTAAGTTTTGAAGAAGCATTAGAAATAACAAAAATCCACAGTATAGCGGGAATACTACCAAAAGATATTCCAATAATTACAAATAGACCATTTAGGGCACCACATCATACAATATCATCAAAATCATTAATCGGAGGTGGAACAATTCCAAAACCAGGAGAAATAAGTTTGTCACACTATGGAGTTTTATTTTTAGACGAATTGCCAGAGTTTAGTAGAAATACACTAGAAGTTTTAAGAGGACCACTAGAAGATGGAGTTGTAACTATAAGTAGAGTAAATTCTAGTTTTACATATCCTTGTAA
Organism: uncultured bacterium; assembly: GCA_905215615.1. Taxonomy (GTDB): domain Bacteria; phylum Bacillota; class Clostridia; order TANB77; family CAG-508; genus CAG-273. Next base: position 10,333 of record CAJMQM010000019.1, read on the forward strand.
ATTTATGTTTGTAGCATCAATGAATCCATGTCCATGTGGCTATTATGGCTCAAAAGAAAAGGAGTGCACATGCACAGAGCAAACAATAGCAAAATATATGTCTAAAATAAGTGGTCCATTATTAGACAGAATAGATATTCAAATAGAAGTAAATGGTGTTAAATATCAAAAACTAGAAAATAACAGTAATACAGAAAGCTCAAAAGATATACAAAAAAGAGTAAATATGGCTAGAAAAATTCAAAGAAAAAGATATGAAAATGAAAACATATATTCAAATTCAGAGCTTACACCTAAATTAATAGAAAAATATTGTAATATTAATGAAGAAAGCAAGAAAATATTGCAAATGGCATTTGATAAACTTGGTTTTAGTGCAAGAGCATATGGAAGAATTTTAAAAGTTGCTAGAACAATTGCAGACTTAGATAATAGCGAAAATATAACGAAAAGCCATATAACAGAGGCTATACAGTATAGAAGTTTAGACAAAAAATATTGGAAAAATTAGAGGTTATAATATGTACATATATCATGCATTTGGTAAACTAGGGGAAGACATTGCAACAAAATATTTATTAAGTAAAAATTATAAAATGATAGAACGCAATTTTTGGTGTAAGCAAGGGGAAATAGATATAATTGCTAAAGATAAAAACGAAATAGTATTTATAGAAGTTAAAACACGAAGTAGCACTATTTGTGGCAGACCAAGTGAAGCGGTTACCGAAACAAAACAAAAACATATAAAAAAAGCAGCAAAATATTATATATACTTAAACCATATTGAAGATTACTATATAAGAATAGATGTAATAGAAGTTTATCTACGAAACAATAAATTCTATATAAACCATATAAAACAAATTATTTAAAAGGCATACTCCCTAACAAAACAAACACTCTTTTCATAATATATATAAATAATTATGAAAGGGGTCTTTTTAAGTGAATAAAATATTAAAAATATTATGTACAATTTTTATACTGCCAACATTTCTAATATATTTGCTAACACCAACTTCTATGGCACTATCACCGTCTAGTGAGCCAACATATAGTGGAATAGATGTTAGTGGATACCAAGGAAATATAGATTACAGCAAAGTTAAACAAGCGGGAATAGAAATAGTTTACATGAAATCCAGTGAGGGCAGCAACTATGTAGATTCTCATTTTGAAAGAAACTATACAGAAGCAAAAAGAAATGGGCTAAAAGTAGGAGTATACCATTTTCTAACAGCTAGAAGTGTAAGTCAAGCTAACCACCAAGCACAATTTTTTGTATCACTTATTTCTGGAAAAAGCATAGACTGTAAACTAGCCATGGATTTTGAGTCTTTTGGAAACTTAAACAAAGTACAAATAAATGAAATAGCTATAGCTTTTATAAATAAAGTAAAAGAACTTAGCGGAAAAGATGTAGTAGTGTACAGTAATACATATGATGCAATGTATATATTTGAAGGTGAAGTTACAAATTACCCACTATGGGTTGCACAATATGAAGTAAGCGAACCTCAAAATAATGGCAAATGGTCATCTTGGGTGGGGTGGCAATATGCAGATAATGGCGAAGTAAATGGAATAAATGCTAGAGTAGATATGAATAGATTTACAAAAGAAATACTTTTAGATAGCAACACCGAAATACCAGATGTAGAAAATCCAAATAACAATGGAAGCGGAAACAATAGCGGAGGAGAAAACACTGGAAACAACGGAGAAAATAATGAAAATGGAACGAAAACTATTATTATAAAAAGAGGAGATACATTATCACAAATAGCACTAGACTATAATACAACAGTACAAAGACTTGTAGAACTTAATAATATAAAAAATCCAAACTTAATATATGCTGGCGAAAGTTTGATAGTTCCAATTACCAATAGCAATACAGAAAATGTTTATATAGTAAGAAGAGGAGACACTTTGTCACAAATTGCACTAGATTATAATACTACAGTAAATGCTATTGCAACAGCAAATGGTATAACAAATGTAAATTTAATATATACAGGTCAAACCTTAATAATTCCAGGAAACAGCAATGAAGACGGTTGTATTCATGATTGTGGGCACAAGTTATATACAGTAAGAAGAGGAGATACTTTATGGAGCATTGCAAGAAGATATGGAACATCTATAGCAAATATTGTAAGGCTAAATAGAATAAATAATCCTAACCTTATTTACCCAGGGCAAGTTTTTAGAATTTAGCTCACAAAAAACATAGATTAACATAAAATATAATAGGATAAATTTTTTAGGAGGCAATTATGAAAAATATTTTAGAACTAAAAAATATAGGAAAAAAATATCAAGCAAAAAATGGAGAAATTGAGGCACTAAAAAATGTTAATCTAAAAGTTCAAGAAGGAGAGTTTGTTAGCATAATAGGTCCAAGTGGATGCGGAAAATCTACACTTTTATCTATTATAGCAGGACTAGAGAAGCAAACATCTGGCGAAATCTACAAACAAGGCGAAATTGGCTATATGCTTCAAACAGATAGTTTGCTACCTTGGAGAACTATTTATAAAAATGTACTATTCGGGCTAGAAATACGAAAATTAAACACACCAGAAAACGAAAAATATGTTCAAGAATTACTAAAAAAGTACAGTTTATATGAATTCAAAGAAAAGTATCCAAGTCAATTATCTGGTGGTATGAGGCAAAGAGCAGCTCTAATTAGAACTTTAGCAATAAAACCAAATTTACTTCTTTTAGATGAGGCTTTTTCTGCATTAGATTATCAAACTAGAATAATGGTAACAAATGATATATTTCAAATCTTAAAAAACGAAAAAATTACAGCTGTAATGGTAACACATGATATATCTGAAGCAATAAGTATGTCAGATAGAGTAGTAGTACTTACAAACAGACCTGGCACAGTAAACAAAATACACAATATAGATTTTGAAATGGAAAATAGAAATCCTATTAACTGTAGGGAAAGTCCAAAATTTAGTAAATATTTTGATACTATTTGGAAGGAGCTTGATGTACATGCATGAGAAAAACATATCAGAAGAAAGAAAAAAATACTTAAGACAAATAAGAAATAACAAAATATGGGTGGTACTTACAAGACTAGCAATTGTAGTAATTTTTGTGGCAGGCTGGGAAATATTAGCTAATTTAGGAATAATAGATAGCTTTATTGCAAGTAGTCCATCTAGAATATTGGATACATTTTTAAACCTATCTTCCCAAGACCTAATGATGCACGTTGGAGTAACCTGCTTAGAAACAATAATTGGCTTTACACTAGGAACAGTACTAGGAATTGTAATTGCAATTATATTATGGTGGTCAAAATTTTTATCTAAAGTACTAGAACCATTTTTAGTAGTTTTAAATAGTTTACCAAAAGTTGCACTAGGTCCAGTTATTATTATATGGGTAGGAGCAGGCATGCCAGCAATTATAACAATGGCATTATTAATATCATTAATAGTAACTGTTATGGAAATTTTAAATGGATTTTTAGAAACAGATAAAGAAAAAATAAAAATGGCTAAAACCTTTAATGCAAGCAAATTACAAACATTAACCAAAATTATAATACCTTCAAATATACCAACATTTTTTAATTCTTTAAAAGTAAATATTGGTTTATCGTTAGTAGGTGTTATTACAGGAGAATTTTTAGTCTCAAAAGCAGGACTTGGCTACTTAATAGTATATGGAGGTCAAGTATTCCAACTGGACCTAGTAATGACTGGAGTTATAATTTTAGCAATTGTAGCTGCTATAATGTATCAAGCAGTAGTAATTGTTGAAAAAATAGTAACCAAAAAAATGAGCTAAAAATAAAAACAAAATTCAAAAAGGAGGCAAATTTGTGAAAAAGATATTAACAATTATTATAATTATCGTTATTATTATTGCAGGTCTACTAATACGCAATGCAATTAATAATACAGATAATGAAACTTTACAAAAGATTAGCGTAAATGAGGTAACACGTTCTGTATTTTATGCACCTCAATATGTAGCAATAAATAAGGGGTTCTTTGCTGAAGAAGGGCTAGAAATAGAGCTTACTACTGGGCAAGGAGCAGACAAAGTAATGACAGCAGTTCTAGCAGGTCAAAGCGATATAGGATTTGCAGGACCAGAAGCATCAATATATGTATATAACGAAGGAAAAGAAGATTACACAGAAGTATTTGCACAACTAACTAAAAGAGATGGTTCTTTCTTAGTTAGTAAAACAGACACAGACAATTTTAAATGGAGCGACCTAAAAGGAAAAACTGTTATACCAGGAAGAAAAGGCGGAGTGCCATACATGACATTTGAATATGTATTAAAACAAAATGGAATAGACCCTAAAAAAGATGTTAATTTAGATGACAGTATAAAATTTGATTTAATGGCAGGAGCATTTGCAGGAGGAGATGCAGAATATGTAACTTTATTTGAGCCAACAGCTTCAATGACAGAAGATGCTGGAAAAGGTTATGTAGTAGCATCTGTGGGAGAAGCATCTGGAGAAATTCCATATACTGCATATTTTGCAAAAAAGAGTTATATAGAAGAAAACGAAGGTGTAATACAAGGATTTACAAATGCTATATATAAAGGACAAAAGTGGACTAAAGAACACTCAGCAGAGGAAATAGCAGAAGTTATAAAAGATTTCTTCCCAGACACAGACTTTGAAATGCTAACAAAATCAATACAAAGTTATATGGACATAGATGCATGGAACGATACACCTATATTAAAAGAAGAATCATTTAACCTATTACAAAATGTTATGAAAGAAGCAGACGAACTTGAAAAAGAAGCTCCATATAATAAGGTAATAAATAATAAATTTGCAGAAAATGCAACTAAAAATTACTAAAAATAGAAGTTAGTTGTCACAAAGACACAAAAATATCTATTCAAAATGCCAAAAAATATATTAAAAGTAGCATAAAATCTAATATTACAAATAACGAAAACTAATTAAACATAGAATTAAATAAAAATATTTTAAAAGTTAAGAAAAATCAAAAAATCATTTTTGGAGATTTCTTAACTTTTTTAATAAAACAAACAATAAATAAAAATGAACAAAAACATACAAAGAAAAGAAAAAAGACAAAAATACAGTAAAAATAAAACATGAAAAACACAGCAAAAAATAGAAAAAACGAAAAAATCATTTTTTAAATATTGCTAAAAACAATTATAAAAATTAAAAATGTATCAAAAGCTTACAAATCAATACTTTTACACTCAAAAGTACTGAAAAATATGGAAAAACTCAAATTTGTAATAAAAATGTAATATTTCTGTAATATTTCTAAAAAAATGTTTAAAACTCAATAAACAAGTGAATTTGCACAAGAGTAAACATAACACTAAAATTAATGACATATTGACAAAAAACGTTAAAACACTTGAAAAATAAAAGAAAAAACAGTTTGCATTACATAAAAAATAGGCGTTTGACATTATAAAAATAGTGGATTAATATATCATTACGAAAACGAAACAATACTAAAGATAATCTCTTAAAATCAAGAGTAATATAAAAAAACATTAATTAAGGGGGAGCAAAAAATGCAAGTTGTAAAAAGAGATGGAAGAATAGTAGACTTCGACAGACAAAAAATTTCAGCAGCAATTGAAAAAGCTAATGCAGAGGTAAAACCAAGAGAAAGAGCAAACAAAGAGAATATTAAGGAAATAATTGAATATGTAGAAGGACTAGACAAAAAAAGAATTTTAGTAGAAGATATTCAAGATATTATTGAAGAAAAACTAATGGAATATGGTAAATATTTCTTAGCAAAAAAATATATTACATATCGTTATACTAGAGAATTGGTAAGAAAAGCAAATACAACAGACAAATCAATTAAAGAATTAATAGATGGAGAAAGTGAATATTGGAATAACGAAAATTCTAATAAAAACGCTAGAGTTGTAACTACACAAAGAGATTACTTGGCAGGAATTACAAGCACAGATATTACTAGAAGATTTTTATTATCAAAAGACATAGTAGAAGCACATGATAATG
>CAJMQM010000020.1 GCA_905215615.1 uncultured bacterium
CTTCTGCTTTGCCTTTTTCTATTTTTTCGTGTGTTAAGAATTTAGTACCTGTTTCTCCTCCTCTTGGGTATCTTATTGCAATAGGTCCATTATATTTAACTGCATATTCTAACATTTGCCTTAGTTCTATAAAATCTTTTGGTGCCATAATTGTAATATTAGGTACAATATTAAGAAATGCTAAATCAAACATACCTTGATGTGTTTCTCCATCGTTTCCAACTATTCCGTGCTCTATCTATACACATTACTACATGTAGTTTTTGCGTACATATATCATGTATTATTTGGTCATATGCTCTTTGGTAAAATGATGAGTATATAGAAATTACTGGTGTTAAACCTTCTTTTGCCATACCAGCTGCCATTGTTAATGCATGTTGTTCTGCTATTGCTACATCAAAAAATCTATTTGGAAATTCCTTTGCAAAATTAGTTAATCCTGTTCCATCTCTCATTGCTGCTGTTATTGCAACTATGTTCTCATTTTCTTTTGCTAATCTTACAAGTTCATCTCCAAAAACTTTTGAATAATCTTCTTTTTTCTCTTTTAGCCCTTTCCCTGTTTCTTTATTAAATGCACTTGTAGCATGAAATTTGTCTGGGTTTTCTTCTGCTGGCTCATACCCTTTTCCTTTTTTGGTAATAACATGTATTAATATTGGACCAGATAGACTTTTGGCTTTTTCTAATATTTCTTCTAGCTTTTCGATGTTATGACCATCTACTGGACCTAAGTATTTAAACCCTAAATCTTCAAATATCATGTTAGGTAAAAATAGTTGTTTTATAGAGTATTTTATTTTTCTTACAAGCTTTACTATTTTCTTTCCTACAACAGGAATTCTAAGTGTAAACCTTTTTATATAATTGTTTGATTTATTATATGATTTTCTTGTTCTTATTCTTGTTAGAAATGCAGAAAGTCCCCCAACATTTTTAGATATGCTCATTTCATTATCATTTAATATTACTATTAAGTTAGTTTTGCTAGAACCCGCATCGTTTAAAGCTTCAAAAGCCATACCTCCTGTTAAAGCACCATCTCCAATTACTGCTACAACACTATTTTTTTCGCCTTTTATATCTCTTGCTCTTGCCATGCCCAATGCTGCAGAAATAGAAGTACTACTATGACCTGTATCAAATGCGTCATATTCAGACTCTACCGCCTTTGGAAATCCTGCTAGTCCATTTAAACTTCTTAATGTGCCTATTTTGTTTTTTCTTCCTGTTAAAATTTTATGTATATATGTTTGATGCCCAACATCCCATACTATTTTATCTTTTGGTGTATTAAAAATACTATGTATTGCTATTGTAAGCTCTACTACCCCCAAGTTTGAAGCTAGGTGTCCACCTGTGCTTGAAACTGTATTTATAACAAGTTTTCTTAATTCTTCTGCTAGTTCCTGCTTTTCAGATAAATTTAATTTTTTTAAATCTTCGGGGTTGTCTACTTGATTTAATATGTGATACATATAACCACCTTTGTATAATTTTTGTTCATTATATCACAAATTTGTTACATTTTTGTAAAAATATTGAAAATTTTTTTTATACGTGTTAGAATTATATGTATGTAAATTGGTTAAACTATAGTAAAGGAGAGATTTTATATGAAGAAAATAAAAAAGTTTTTATTTACAATTATTTTTACAGCTTTAATAGTTACTGTTTCTAGTTATACATTTGCTGTAAATATTACATCTACAAATGAATCCACTTCAAATACTACAGAAACTACTGGTGGAACATCTAAAGTTACAGTATTTGAACTAGTAGAAGATACATCTTGCACAATGAATTTAGGCGAAAATGGTAGATTTGAGAAAAAGGTAGCAGATTTTAGTTCTTCCGAAAAAAGCATTACTTTACAATTATCTTTAGTAAATACTACAGATCCAGCTACTGTTATTAAACCTTCTGAATTATTTTTAGTAATAGATAATTCTAATAGTATGATAGAAAATGCAGTAGATGAAGGTACTACAAGAAAAGAAGCAGTATTGGAATCAGCTAATACTTTAACTGAGAACTTATTTAAAATTTACCCAGATTTAAAAATCGGTGTTGTAAGTTTTTCAAGTAAAGATGGTCAAGAAGGTACAATCGCAGATGCTAAGTTAGAGCAAGCTTTAACAAGTAATAAAGATGAAGTAAAAACAGCTATTTCAAATATAGAAAATAATAATGGTGTAAGAACTAACATTGAGGCTGGACTTACAATAGCAGAACAAAATTATACAGATGAAGATAATACAAAAGTTTTAGTACTATTAAGTGATGGAGTTCCTAACAATGATACACATGGAAATTTTTCTACTTATTCAGGAGAAGTTGCAGCTAATACTAAAGCAAAATTACAAGAACTTAACAATAATGGTATTAATATAATTGGTGCTATGATAGGTTTAGACGGAGAAGCCACAGAGCCTCTTACACAAAGAACATATCAAGACCTTGCAGAAGAAATATTTGGAACACCAGAACAACCTACAGTAGAAAATTTCTTCTATATACAAGATGCTGAAATAGAAAAAACAATTACTGAAACAATTTATGGACTTATAGTTCCACCACAAGATACTAAATTAAAAAATGTAGTTATAAAAGATTACTTCCCTCAAGAAATTATAGATAACTTTAATTTTGAGTATGTTGCATCACCTAATATAGGAAGTGTAAGCACAGAAATAGATACATCAGACAATAGTATTACTTGGAAAATAGATTTACTAAATGAAGGTGAAGTTGCTAACTTAAGTTACAAGCTTACATTAAAAGATGACTTTAATGTGGAAATTCTTGATAAAGTATTACCTACAAATGAAAATGTAGATATTACTTACAATGATGATGGACATGTAGAATCTGACGATTCTCCTTCTGTTAGAGTAAAACAGGAAGCTCCTCCTACAAAGGAAGATAATACTACAGCTCCAGACCCTATTCCTCAAACAGGAACTAATAATTTTATTATGTTAGCTGTAATTGCAGTAGTTGCTATAGTATTAGCAATAGTAGGAATTAAGTTAAGAAATAATAGTAAGAAAGATTAATAAGAAAAAAAATCTCTGATTAAATCAGAGATTTTTTTATTTATTAATTTATGCAACTTTTATTCCTGTATCAATTATTTCTTGTACAAATGGATTTCCGTCTTCAAAGTCTTGTATTTTTATAGGATGTGGTTCTATTCTTAAATCTATATCTTGTGTTAGCATCATTAGTTCAACCATTAAATCAAAAATATTGCTCTCACTATTTACAACAATTGCGATATCTATATCACTATCTTCATTACTTGTACCCTTTGCATATGAACCAAATAGATAAACACCTTTTATATTATAATATTTAGATATTTCTTTAATATATTTGTTTATGCTTTCCAAAATTTCTATATCAACATTTCTTTTAGCCATGCCCTAACCTCCTCTATGTTCTTTATCTGTTCTGAAGCATAATCTTTTGTACATTTTTCATAAAATTCATTTCTATAATCTTCATATCTTGCACTAATATTAAATGAATTACATATCATTAAAATCTTCGCTTTTTTATCGTCTAATTTAATGTTACATCTTTCTGCTAATATATTTAGATTATGTATTTTAGGCGGATATGGATTATCTGCATTTAATTTTGCATATATGCTTTTAATAGCTTTTCCAAAGTTAAATGACCTATAAACAATGCCCATGTATACTGCTCTACTTCATAATTCTTTTTCATTGATTCATAATCCCTATCTGAACTCTTAATCCAGAAATTCATTAGTTCAATATTATTCATATATTCCTCACTTTATTGTTCGTATAATATTTACATGGTTGGGGTACTAGGATTCGAACCTAGGAAATGTCGGAGTCAGAGTCCGATGCCTTACCGCTTGGCGATACCCCAATATTATTTCACGCAAGTATATTATAGCACAAATTTTATAAATATAATATACTTTTGTGAAAATTATTGTGGTGCATTTACATATTTTAATGGATCTTGGGTATAACCATTTATTCTTACTTCAAAGTGACAATGTGGTCCTGTTGAATTACCTGTAGAACCTACTTCCATTATTAAATCACCTTGTTTTACTTCTTTACCTTTTTCTGTTAGTATTTTTTGTCCATGTCCATATAATGTTGTAATTCCATTTCCATGGTCTATCATTACACAATTTCCATAACTGCCTAACTCTCCTGCATATGAAACTACTCCATCTAATGCTGCAACTATTGGTGCTCCATAACCAGCTCCTCCTATATCTATTCCAGAGTGTAACTTTACAACACCTTGTATTGGGTGTGTTCTATAACCATAATTAGATGTAATTACTGTACCAGTTGTTGCAACAGGCCAAATTAAAGCTCCTCCTGTGTATTGTATTTCTATTTCTGGTGTTGTAGAAATTTGCATAATTAAAGTTTCTATTCGTAATTGTTCGTTTTTATATGCCATTATTTCATTATTTAATTTCTTCTCATTTTCTTGTAAATTATTTATATAACCTTGTTGTAAACTTCTTGTATTATTAAGTACAATAGACATTTGCTCTGCTTTTGCTTTTATTGTTTTAGTTTGTGAATTTTCATTTTCTATTCTTTGCTTATATATCTCTATTTCCTCTTTTTTTTGTGCAACTTCGTTCATAAGGTTTATATCTACTTCTGTTATTTGACGCATAAAATAAATAGATGATAAAAACTCTGGCAAACTTTTTGCCCTTAATAAAACATCTAAGTATGTTACCTCTCCTGCTTTTGATATTGCTACAAGTCTTTGCTTTACAATTTCATCTTTTTCGTTATATTCCTTCGTTGTTTCTTCTAGTTCTTGTGTCATAGCTTTTATAGATTCTTCGTAACTATTTACTTTATCATTTAGCTCTGCAATTTGATTTTCGTAATCTCTTATGGAATCGTCTAACTCTTGAATTTGAATTAGAGTATTTGACATTTCAGTCTGCACATACTCTAACTGTGTGTTTGACTGATTTATTTTTTCCTCTACTTCTTCTTTTTGTTGATTTAAATTGTCTATTGTATTTGTAGCCTGATTTTGGTCTGTATTTGTATTTTCGCTATTTTCTGCATTTGTTACATTTACATCACTATTTGCAATAACTGTAACCGAATAGCTAATTACTAAAATTAAAGCAAGGAGAGTGCAAAGTATTTTATTTTTCAATTTTACTTAGCCTCCTCCTTGTAACATTTAGAAAATTAGGGACAAGCCCCAATTTTCTAGACATATAAAATTATTATTTTAATACTTAATCTACAATTTAAGTATTTTTTTATCTCTGCACTTTGCATCTTAATTTTTATGTTCTATTTTAATAATTATACCCTATATTTTTTATAATTATTAAAATATTTATTGCTGTTTTATATATTATTTTCTTTTTTTTATTGTAAAATTAGTTTTTAAACTATGTAATATTTTTTACCAATGTGCATAATTTAATGGATTTACCTCATAACCATAATATGGTTGTGTTAATACTTCAAAATGTAAGTGTGGTCCACTTCCTATTCCTGTATTACCACTTCTTGCAATTTGTTGTCCTCTTTTTACATATTGTCCTGCACTTACATTGCTACTACTTAAATGTTGGTACCTTGTATATAAATTGTTACCATGTTTTATTAGAACAAATAAACCTCTTGCACCTGTATATTGAACATCTAATACATAACCATCTGCAGATGCATATACTGGTGTTCCTGTACTAACTCCTATATCTATTCCTCTGTGATTAGAACTTGCTCCTGGAACAGGTGATTCTCTTGAACCAAAGTAAGAAGTTATAGTATTGTAATTTGCAGAGCTTGAAGACAATGGCCAACCTAATGTACCAGAGAAGCTTCCTGTATATATACCATTTTGTTGTGCTTCTTGTTGTCTTTTTCTAATTTGAGCATCTATAGATTTTAACTCTGCATTGTATTTATCTAATTCTTCTTGTACTTTTTTATCTTCTTCATTTAGAGACGCAACTTTTTCTTCTTTTGACTGTTTACTTACAGATAGTTGTTTTTGTTTTGCTTCAACAGATTTTTTTGATGTGTCTAGTTCTGTCTTTTCAGTTTCTAGCTCTTTTTTAGCCTTCTCTATTTCTTTTTGGCTTTCTGCAATTTCCTCCATCATTTGATTATCTGCTGATGTTAGCTCTGAAACTATATGGGCATTTGATATAAAATCCATAAAATTATCTGAGCCTAATAAAACATCTAAATAACTTATTTGACCATATTTTTGCATGAACACTAACTTTTCTTGTAATTTTTCATCCATTTCTTTATAGTCTTCTTCTAACTGTTTAATTTCTTCTTCTTTGTCTGAGATATTGCTTTCTAAATCTGCTATTTCTGTTTCTAAGTTGGCTATTTCTGTTTCATACTTACTTATAGAGTTTTCTATTGACTGTATTTCATCTAATGCTGTAGCTTTTTCTTCTGCTATTTCATCTTGCCTTGCTTCTGCTTCGTCTTTTCTATCTTGTAAATCCGATTTTTGGTCTTCTAGGCTATCTGCCATTACAGTTGTAGTAAAGCTTAGTATTAATACACTAGCTAGAAAAATTAAAATAAACTTTCTTTTCATATAGTTTCCCTCACTTTTATAAAACTTAATATTTCTCATGAGTTATTTATATTATACTTCTAAATACCTTCTCATAGAAATCATACTTCCTATAATTCCTATTCCTATACCTAAAGCTAAATAAACAATTAATATTAGTCCAAACATATCTGAGAACGAAATAATTCCCAAAGGTAATGATGTGGTTTGTAGCAAGTTTAATACTGCATTTGCTGTGCTGTTATATGCTAATCCTAATAATAATATAGAAATTAAAGCTGATATAACACCAATAATAATACCTTCTACAACAAATGGCCACCTAATAAATCCATTTGTTGCACCAACATATTTCATAATTGATATTTCTTTTCTTCTTGCATGAACTGTTAATTTTATTGTATTTGTTATAATAAATATTGAAATTAGTACTAGTAAAACAAGTATTGCTAATGATGCAATATTTATTCCGTTTGCAATTTTTATAAGTGTGTTTATTGTATCTGATCTAATTTCTACACTATCTACAATGTTATTTCTTTCTATTGCAATTTTTACTTCTTCACTTTTTTCTAGGTCTGTAAGAGTAACTACATAAGAATCCTGTAATGGGTTTTTATCTCCTTCATACATTTGTAGCATTTCTGGGTTATCTTTAAAAACAGAATCCTTTATTTGGTTTAAGTTTTCATCTTTAGTCCTATATACAACATTGTTAACACCATCTAAATTTCTAATTTGTTCACCTAGTTGTGTTTTTTGCTCCTGTGTTATAGTGTCATCATTTTTTATAAACACTTGCATACCTTGTTGTTTTTCTATGTCTTCTAACATATTATTAACATTTTCTCCTATTACAAAGAAAATACCAAATATAAACATCGTTGCACACATAATTATTAAGGATGCAACTGTTGATTTTTTGTTTTTGAATACATTTCTAAATCCTTCACTTATTAAATACCCTAACACAATTACACCTCACTATTATCATAGCCACCTTTTTTATCGTCTCTAATAATATGGCCATCTTCTATTTGTATTACTCTTTTCTTCATTTTGTCTACTATATCTTTTGCATGTGTTGCAACAACTACAGTTGTACCTCTTTTATTAATGTCGTCTAATAATGTCATTATGTCCCAAGCTGTATCTGGGTCTAAGTTTCCTGTAGGCTCGTCTGCTATAAGCATTGATGGGTTATTAACTAAAGCTCTTGCTAAAGCAACTCTTTGTTGCTCCCCACCAGATAGTTCATTTGGGTAAACTTTTGCTTTATTACTTAATCCAACAAGTGACAATACCATTGGAACTTGCCTTCTAATATGCCTTTTTGTTGCATTTACTATATACATTGCAAAGGCAACATTGTCGTAAACGGTTTTGTCTGGTAAAAGTCTAAAGTCTTGGAAAACAACCCCCATACTTCTTCTTAAATATGGAACTCTTTTAGGTTTTAAATATGTTGTGTCTTTTCCATTTATTATTATGTTTCCAGATGTAGGGTTTTCTTCTTTTAAGATTAATTTAATTAAAGTAGATTTTCCAGAACCAGATGTTCCTACTAAAAATGCAAATTCTCCTTTTTCTATATTAAAATTTGCTTTATGAACTGCCTCTGTACCTGTATCATATGTTTTACTAACGTTTCTAAATTCTATCATCAGTATCTCCTCGTTACTTTTTGACATTATATAATAATTTACAACATTATAATAACAATAAAATACATTATTTGCAATATATTTTCTAATAAAATTTACACAAAATTCACTTTTGGTTAATTTTAATATTTTAAGTAAAAAAATTATTTTTTTGTTGCATTTCTAAAAAAATTAATATAGAAAAAAGCTATGTATAATTCAAATTATACATAGCTTCTTTTATGCAAAAATTCTACTTTTCTAATTCCTCAATTATTTTATCTACTATAGCTTGTGCATCAATTCTAAAGTATTTCATTAAATCTACAGATTTTCCAGATTTTCCAAAACAGTCTGGTATTCCCATCCTTGTAACTTTTTTAGGATGTTCTTCTGCTAAAACTTCGCATACAGCTGTTCCAAGTCCTCCAATTACATTATGGTCTTCTACAGTAATTATACTTTTTGTTTCTTTAGCACATTTTACTATTAATTCCCTGTCTATAGGTTTTATTGTATGAATATCTACAACTCTAATATCTATATCTTTTTGTTTTAAAATTTCTTGTGCTTTTAAAGCTTCTGAAACTGTAACTCCTGTTGCAAAAACAGTTGCATCTTTTCCATTACCTATTTGTATTCCTTTTCCTATTTCGAATTTTTCATTTTCATTATATATTACAGGTGTAGCAATTCTAGCTAGTCTTAAGTAAACAGGTCCATTAATTTTAGCTATTTCGTTAACAGCCCATTTTGTTTGTATATCATCAGAAGTACACATAACAGTCATGTTTGGTAAACCTCTCATTAAGTTTATATCTTCTATCATTTGATGTGTAGCACCATCTTCTCCAACTGTAACTCCTGCATGCGTTCCGCAAATTTTAACATTTAGTTGTGGGTATGCTATACTACATCTTATTTGGTCATAAACTCTGCCTGTAGCAAATGCTGCAAATGTACTTACATATGGAATTTTTCCAAATGTTGAAAGTCCAGCAGCTATTCCCATCATATTTTGTTCTGCTATTCCTACATCTATAAATCTATCTGGAAACTTTTTAGCAAATAAAGATGTTTTTGTGGATTTCGCTAAATCTGCATCTATTACAACAACATTTTTATTTTCTTCTCCTAATTTTTCTAAAGCTTCACCAAAACTTTGGCGAGTTGCTATCTCTTTACTTTCCATTAATCTTCCTCCTCATACAAAACTTTCATAATCCATTTTTTCACAAATTACTTTATACTATCTACATAAATTGCATTATACATTTTTAACTGTTTATAAATTACCTGTATAAATTACTATCAAGCTCTTCTATAGCCTTATTGTATTCTTCTTCGCTTGGTGCTTTTCCATGCCACTCTATTTTATTTTCCATAAAAGAAACACCTTTTCCCTTTACAGTTTTTGCAATTATTAGAGTTGGCATACCTTTTTTAGTTCTTGCTGAATTAAATGCATCAATTAAATTAGATATGTTATGTCCATCACACTCTATTACATTAAATCCAAAGCTCATGAATTTATCTGCAATACTTGATGGTTCTATTATTTCTTCTATGTTTGTTTCCAACTGTAATCCATTATTATCTAAAATAACACATAAATTGTCTAGCTCTTTTTTACTTGCTGTCATTGCAGCTTCCCATATTTGTCCTTCGTCTATTTCTCCATCTCCAAGTAAGCAATACACTCTACAACCAGCACTGTCCATCTTAGAAGCAATAGCCATACCCACTGCAGTAGATAGTCCTTGCCCTAAAGAACCTGTTGTCATGTCTACGCCAGGAACTTTATTCATATCTGGATGACCTTGTAAATTACTTCCTATTTTTCTAAAAGTTTTTAATAATTCTTTATCAAAATAACCTTTTTTTGCTAACACAGCATATAGTGCTGGACTGCAATGCCCCTTTGATAAAACAAACCTATCTCTACCTTCTGCATTTGGCTTTTCTGAGTTTATATTCATTTGATTAAAATATAATACTGTTAAAATATCTGCACATGAAAGTGAGCCTCCTGGATGACCAGATTTTGCCTCATACACTTCTTCTATTATATCTTTTCTTACATCATTAGCTATTTTTTCTAATGCATCTATACTTGTAACTTTCAAAATATTACCTCCTTTTAATACAAACTAGTTGTATAATTTAATTATTTAAGTTATATCATACCATTAAATTAATTACAATAAAAAAATTACACTTTTAAAATGTGTAATTATAGGTTATAAAAATAATTATTCTAGCTAGGTAATAGTGGTATATTTTTTTGTATTAAATTTTATATAAATCTTTTACAGTAGGACCATATAGCATTTTTCCTGTATAATCATACCTTGAACCATGGCATGGGCAATCCCAAGTTTTTTCTAAATTATTCCATGTAAGTTCACATCCCAAATGTGCACATTTTGGAGCAACCATATATATTTTCCCTTCTTTATCTTTATAAGCTCCTATTTTTTCTCCATCTATTTCTATTATTTTTCCTTCTTCAACTTTTAAATTTTCCTTTTCTGTATCTGGTAACACCAATTTTTTAACAATTAACGAATTTACAGTTTCTTTAAGCATCTCTCCTAATTCTTGTCTATTTTTTATTGGCTCTACTCTTGTAGATGTAAAAATATCTTCATATCTATTTTTTCTTTTTGTTATCATATCTGTAATTATACTTGATGCTATATTAGATGTAGTTATTCCCCATTTATTAAAACCTGTTGCTACATAAGCATTTTCCCACATGGTAGAAAATTTACCTATATATGGTATTTTGTCTAGTGTAATGCAATCCTCTGTATTCCAATAATTTTTTATCTTTCCTTCTGGGCATATCTTTTTTGCTACATTTTCTAAACTTTTATATGAATTTGTTAAATCTATTTTTTCTCCTGTTTTATGGTCAGAACCAACAACTATAAGTACATAGCCACTTTCGTCTTTTGCCATCCTTAATGAAATTTTTGGATTTGTAGAAGTTATATACATACCATCAATTAACTTTTCATTTACACGCATTGATATTCCATAGCTTGTAGACTGATACATTTTCATAAAATAAAAACCCGGCATATTTACTATTGGGTATTTAGTTGCTATTACTAAATATTTTGCCTTTATTACATACCCATCTTCTGTTTCTACAAAATAATAGTCATCTTTATTTTTTACACCAACTGCTTTGGTGTTCTCATATATTTCTGCACCCAAATCATTACATATTTTTGCAAGTTCAGTTACATATTTATATGGATTAAATTGTGCTTGATTTTCGAATTCTATACCTGCTAGTGGCTTTAATGTAGGTAATTTTTTATCTATTTCTTCTTTATCTATATATCTAACATCTCCTCCAAAACTTTTTACAGTATCTACTTCATCTTTTATTTTCTGAACTTCCTCTTCTTTTGTTGCAACTACATATGAATTTTCCTTTTCTAAATTACACTCTATTTTCTCTTTTTCTATAATTTGCTCCATATCTCTTATTGCTGTTTCATTTGCCTCATAATACATTTTAGCAAATTCTTCTCCTTTAGAAATTTTTAGATATTTATAAAACAATCCATGTTGACTTGTAATTTTGGCAGTACTGTTTCCCGTTGTTTGCATGCCTATTACACCCTTTTCTAGCAATGTAACTTTTAAATTTTGTTTTAGCAATTTATAAGCTATGCTTACACCTGTAATTCCTCCTCCAATTATACACACCTCTGTTTCAATATCTTTTGATATTCTATCGTATTTCTTCACGTTTTTTGTAGTATCTACCCAATATGAATTCATTAAAATCACTCTCCTTATTGTAATTATTTACAATAAAAAGATTTTTAAACATATAAAGAAAAAAGAAACAGTCTATAATTCCTAAAATAGGAAATTTTAGTCTGTTTCCTTTTTCTCTTTTCTGTTTCTCTCTATTTAATTTCACACAATTCATATTCTCTAGTTCCAAAGCCCAATTCAGCAGCTGCTTCTATTGTGTGCACACCATGCCTACTTTCTACTCTTTCTATAAAGTGCTCTTTTCCTGGATCATTTGAATTATATACAAAATCTATGCAAGCTTGGTCTATTGCTATTGGGTCTGTACTTGCTAAAATTCCAATATCTTTCATACATGGGTCTTCTGCAACTGCACAGCAATCACAATCCACAGATAAATTGCACATAACATTTATATATACAATTTTGTCTTTAAACAAATTATTAACAGCTGATGCAGCATCTGCCATTGTTTCTAAGAATTTATCTTGTTCAGGTAAATTGTCCCAAAGTTTATTTTGGTCTTTTATTTTTCCAGCAGAGTGTATCCAAGTTTTTCCCTCTGATGATGCACAACCAATAGATAATTGTTTTAATGCTCCTCCATAGCCTCCCATTGGATGACCTTTAAAATGTGATAATACTAACATTGAATTATATTTTTCTATATCTTTTCCAACATAGTCTGTAGTTATTACTTTTCCATTTGGTATATCTAGTTCTTTGTCTGGTCCTTCTGCATCTAATAAGTCTACATTAAAATATTTTGACCATCCATGTTCTTCTAATAACTTTTTATGCTTTTCTGTGGAATTTCTTTCTCCACCGTATGCAGTATTGCACTCTACAACTGTTCCATTTACATAGTCTATTATTTTCTTTACAAATTCAGGTTTTAAATAATTTTGGTTTCCTTGTTCTCCTGAGTGTAACTTAACAGCCACTTTTCCTGGTAGCTTTACTCCAACTGCCTCATACATTTTTATAACACTTTCTGGTGTTATTTCTCTTGTAAAATAAACTTTAGATTTTTCCATAGTAAAATCCCTCTTTCTATAAAATTTTCATAAGTAAATTTCTGTATTATATATATCACTTGGAGCTTACTTTAAGTCAATAGTTTTATCTAATAAAATTAGTATATATTGTTTTTTCTTGTTCTGGTGGGTTTATTCCATTTTTCTTTCCCGCTTCTATACATTTTAAATAATATGCCATATTTCTACCTAAAATTCTCATTGCTTGCATACCTTCCTCGTCTTTCATAACTTCTTCTGGAGAAGTTCCATGAACCATATTCCAATATCTTGATGAAATTATAGGCATTTGTGTAATACCAAAGTATTTATTTATTTGGTCATATGTAGCTGTTGTTCCCGCTCTTCTTGCAGAGATTACAGATGCTGCCGGTTTATATAAGAAATAATCTGCTTTTCCTCCTAATGTAGATGAATAAAATGCTCTGTCCATAAAAGATGTTATAGCTCCACTTGCAGCTGCATAGTGTACTGGTGTGCCAAAAATAAATCCATCTGCATCTTTTGCTTTTTCTACAAATTCATTTACAACATCATCAAATACACATTTTCCAGTTTTAACGCATGTTTTGCAGGCAATACATCCAGCAATTGGTTTAATACCTACCCAAAATATTTCTGTTTCAATTCCTTCTTCATTTAAACTTTTGGCTACCTCACTTAAAGCTGTATAAGTACATCCATTTTTATGTGGACCACCATTTACTAGTAAAACTTTCATTTTGCATTTCTCCTTTCAAACATTATAATATATTATATTTTGATATTTTATTTAAATTACTTTTTGTATTCTATCATACTAGTAGATAATTAACAAGATAAATTAGTTTAACCTTACTTTTTATATATGCATACACTGGGTAATTTAAAACACATATAATAAGTCCAATATTTTATGCATAAAATACCCCAAAATATTAATTTTTTTTGGGGTACTAGCATTAAGACTTCCCTACCATAGACAGTATATAAATAATATACACTATGATTAAAAGTGTTCCACGTTTTTTATCTAACTCATTATTTTTATTTATTTTTGCTATAAATTGTAGATAAACAGTTATGGCAATTAACATTAAAACGCTAATATTAAAATTAGATGTAAATGTTAGTGGGTTAATTATAGCTCCTACTCCTATTAATAAACACAAATTTAAAATATTAGAGCCTGTAATGTTTCCTAATAATAAGTCTGTTTCGTTCTTTCTAGCTGCTATAATTCCTGTTATAATTTCTGGAAGTGCAGTACCAATTGCTACAACCGTCATGCCTATGAAGCTTTCTGATAGTCCCAACCTTCCCGCTATTGAAACAGCATTATCTACTACAAAGTCTGAACCAAATTTTAATCCTAATATTCCTAAAACAAAATAAATAATAATTAACCAAATAGATTTAACTTCTTTTTCTTCTACATCTTTTATTATTTCTTCATCTTTTTGTTTATTTTTTAGTTTTTTTTCTTCATAGATAGTATAAACAATATATGCAGCTGTGCAAAGCAATAACACTACACCTTGCCACCTATCAATTATATGTGTTTCTCCCAATTTTGTAGTGTTTCCTAAAAACAACATCAAAACCATTGCAGCAATACTAATTGGAAAATGTACTTTTATAATTCTTCTATCAAATTTTACAGGTCTTATTAAACTAGAAATTCCTATTACGAATAAAAAGTTACAAATACAGCTACCAATAGCATTCCCAATTATTAAATCTGAGTGTCCATCTATAGCAGATGTTATTGTGATAAAAACCTCTGGCAAAGAAGTTCCAAGTGCAACTATTGTTAGTCCTATTAGCATTTCTGATAATCCAAATTTTTTAGCTATACTGCTTGCTGCTTTAACTAATAAATCTGCACCTTTTACAAGAAAAATAAATCCTAATATTATAAGTAGTATTTCAACTATCAAATTAATTGTTCCTCCTTATATTACTATGTAACAGAGTTTTCTTTTATTATGTGTTAGAATAAAATTTATATTACATTTTTCATATTATAATATAAAAGATTTGCAAAAAGCAAACCTTTTTTATATTTTCATTTAATTTTAAAATTAACCTATATTCCTAATTTATTGTCATTTCAAAATTTTATTTTTATAATCTATTAATCCAATTTTCAATCTCTTTTTCAGAATTTTGCATATCTGTTCCTTCAAAAACAATATCTATTTCATTTTCTACAGTAGAGTTTGGACATAAATCTTTTATTTCCTTAAATGTACGACCTACCCAACCTCCATTTGTTGCAAAAGGAACTATCTTCTTTCCATCTAAATTAAATTGTTTTAGAAATGTTCTAATAACAGGAGCTATAGTATACCACCATACTGGTGTTCCTAGTATAATCTCATCATATTTTGCTAAGTCAACATTTACTTCTTGAATATCTGGTGTTTTCTTAGCTGTTTCGTTGT
The DNA here is from genome assembly GCA_905215615.1 of uncultured bacterium. GTDB lineage: Bacteria > Bacillota > Clostridia > TANB77 > CAG-508 > CAG-273. The sequence goes on from CAJMQM010000020.1 coordinate 15,478, forward strand.
TTTGTTCTAGCCTTACAACAGTATCATAGTCATCATCATATGGTACAACTGGTTTAATTTCTAATATGTCACAATTTAATTTTTCTTTTATTTTTTCTGCAATTTTCTTTGTATTATTCGTATATGTAAAATATACTACTAATTTTTTACTATTCTCCATCTTTTCCTCCTAATTTATTATAATCTTCGTCATTTACTGGCTCACACCAGATGTTTTCTGTGTCGTCCCCTGGCACTTCTAATGCCAAATGCGAGAACCAACTATTTTGCTTTGCTCCATGCCAATGTTTTACATTTGCTGGTATTATAACCACATCTCCCGGCTTTAAACTTTGAGCAGGCTTCCCCTCTTCTTGGTACCACCCTTCTCCATCTACACAAAGTAAAATTTGTCCTCCTCCTTTTGATGCTTTATGAATATGCCAATTATTCCTACAAGCTGGCTCAAATGTTACATTTGCAATAAATATTGATGTATCTTCTTTATTGGTTAATGGTTTTAAATATGAATTTCCTATAAAATATTTTGCAAATGCTGTATTAGGTGCACCTATTCCAAACATACCTCCATGTTCTTCTACTTCACTATCATCTGCATATATTTCTTTTGCTATATTAAATGCAGCCCGCTAGTGTTGGCATACCTGTTAATAAATAACTTGCAATTACAGAGCTTCCTGCTACTACTGTTCCACTTACTACACCAAATACAAGTGAAGCAATTAAAACAGCAATATGCATTGGTAAAAATGTAGCACCCGCACTACTTCCTGCTAATACGTGAAATATTCTAGGCAGCGCAATACCTATACCACTTAATAATACTGTTCCTATTATGTATTTTGCCTTTCTGCTTGTTAGTATTTCTACTAAACGATTTGATTTT
>CAJMQM010000021.1 GCA_905215615.1 uncultured bacterium
TAGCAGGAATAAGTATAGGAGTAGTATTTAGCGAAGATGGAATAATAGCTAAAGCTAAAGAAGCTGCTAACGCAACAAACAATGCAGTACAAAAAGAGCAAGAAGAACTAGATAACTTGGCAGATTATCTAAATCAGGCACTGAACGGAATAGGAGGAAATACCAATACAAATACTAGCACAAACACTGAAACCAATGCAGAAACAAACAGTACTACTAACACAGAAACAAATACAGTAGACCCAACTCCGCCAGAAGAGGAAATAACAGGAACTGTAAGTAAAGCAGACGAAATAGTATGGGAAAATGGAACAGCAAAAGTGGAGTTAGAAGCAAATGAAAGTGGATACACAATACAATATAAAATAAACAAAGTAAAAGGCTTACCATATTCAGAAAAAGCAAAAGCATATTTAGCAACTCAAATAGAACTAGATAAAGCACTTGAAGAATTAATTACAAGATTAGAAGAAAAAGGCAAGCTTGAAGATACAGTTATTATAATTACTGGTGACCACTACCCATATGGATTAACAACAGAAGAAATGCAAGAAATAAGCGAAAACAAAATGGACGACGAATTTGAAAGGTTTAATATGCCATTTATTTGTTATAATAGTGCAGAAACTGAAAAAATAGTATCAAATAAATATAGTAGCTCATTAGATGTTCTGCCAACCATATTAAATCTATTTGGAGTAGAATATGACTCTAGGCTTTTAATGGGAAAAGACATCTTTTCAGATAGTGAGCCATTAGTAATTTTTTCAGATAGAAGTTTTATAACAAACAGTGGAAAATACAATTCAACAACGGGAAATTTTGAAGGAGAAGAAGTAGGAAAAGAATACATAGAAAAAATAAAAAAAGTAATATATTATAAATATAGATATTCAAGGCTAATATTAGAAAATGATTTTTATAAATATATTTTTCTTAATTAATGAATATTAGGGAAATGTGAAATTATAGAAGCAATAGTGTTGTAGAAAGGTAAATTGTAAAAGCAAAACATAATTAAAAAGTTAACATTTTAGTGGAAAGCAAACTTTTCTAATTAAAACTATTGAAAAACAATTTACATGATGATATAATAATACCATTGATAAAAACGAAGATAAAGGACAAGGTAGTTATTAAACAGCCTACAGAGAGCTAAAGGTTGCTGAGATTTTAGCAGGAATTTTATTAACTATTATCACCTTTTAGTTGCTTTTTTGAAATAATAGTAAATTAAGCCGCATGCTCTGCGTTAGTGAGAAAATAAGCGAGAAAAGTTTTACTTTTCTAAGTTAGGTGGTACCGCGGAATTAAACATTTCGTCCTAATAAATTTAGGATTGAAATGTTTTTTGTTTTTGCTTACGTTTTTATTTTAAGAATACTTTTATAAAGTATTAAGTCAAAACAAAAAACATTTACAAGAGGGAGGAAATTATGGAAGAAAAGAAAAACTATGGGGCAACATTAAACTTGCCAAAAACAGATTTTCCAATGAGAGGAAATTTGCCAGAAAACGAACCAAAGATTAAAGAGGAAGTATTTGAAAATGACCTATACGAAAAAATGTTAAAGAAAAATGAAGGAAAAGAGTCATTTGTATTACACGATGGACCTCCATATGCAAATGGAGAAATACATTTAGGTCATGCATTAAACAAAATTTTAAAAGATACAATAGTAAGATTTAAAAACCTAGAAGGGTATTATACACCATATGTACCAGGGTTTGATACACATGGACTTCCAACAGAAAGAAAAGCAATTGAAGTATTAGGACTAGACAGAGAAAAAGTAGGAATAAACAACTTTAGAAATACTTGTAGAGACTTTGCTTTAGGATTTGTAGGAAAACAGTCAGAAGGGTTTAAAAGACTTGGAGTATTAGGAGACTGGAAAGACCCTTATATTACATTAAAACCAGAATTTGAAGCAAGACAAATTGGCGTTTTTGGAGATATGTACAAAAAAGGCTATATTTATAAAGGATTAAAACCAGTATTTTGGTGCACAGAGTGTGAAACAGCATTAGCAGAAGCAGAAATTGAATATAAAGATAGTAAATCTGCATCAATATATGTAAAATTCCCAGTTGTAGAAGGAAATGGAGTTGTAACTAAAGATACATCAATTGTTATTTGGACAACAACACCATGGACATTACCTGGTAACATGGGAATTACAATAGATGGTGAGTTTGAATATGCAGTTGTAGAAGCAAATGGAGAAAAACTAGTTATAGCTAAAGAACTTGTAGATAATGTAATGAATAAAGCTAAAATAGAAGATTACAAAATAATTAAAACATTTAAAGGTTCACAATTGGAAGGTGTATTATGTAAGCATCCATTTTTAGATAGAACTTCTAAAGTAGTATTAGGTAGTGATGACACTGTTAAAGTAGAACTAGAAATGGGTACTGGAGCAGTTCATACAGCACCTGGTTATGGTAAAGAAGACTATTTATGTGGATTAAAAAATGGATTAGATGTTGTAGTTACAGTAGATGCAAAAGGTCACCAAACAGAAGGAGCAGGACCATTTGCAGGTATGTATTATGCAAAATCTAACACAGAAATTATTAAATGGCTAGATGAACATGGTTATCTTTTACAACAAGAGGAAATAATGCACTCATACCCACATTGTTGGAGATGTAAAAAGCCTATAATTTATAGAGCTACAGACCAATGGTTTGCATCTGTAGATGGATTTAGAAAAGAGACATTGGAACAAGTTAAAAAGGTAAAATGGATTCCTGCTTGGGGAGAAGATAGACTTTCAGAAATGGTAAGAGATAGAAACGATTGGTGTATTTCTAGACAACGTACATGGGGTGTACCAATTCCTATATTCTACTGCAAAGACTGTGGTAAAGAATATGTTACAGATGAAAGTATAAAGAAAGTTCAAGAAATATTTAGAGAAAAAGGCTCAAATGCATGGTTTGACGAAAGCGAAAAAGAGCTAATGCCAGAAGGTGCAAGTTGTCCTCATTGTGGTGGAAAAGAATTTAAAAAGGAAACAGACATAATGGATGTTTGGTTTGACTCTGGTTCATCACATCAAGGAGTATTAGTAGAAAGAGGAATAAATTACCCAGCAGATTTATACTTAGAAGGACAAGACCAATATAGAGGATGGTTCCAGTCATCAATGCTTACATCTGTTGCAGTAAATGGAATAGCTCCATATAAACAAGTTTTAACACATGGATTTATAGTAGATGACCAAGGCAGAAAAATGTCTAAATCTTTAGGTAATGGAATAGCTCCACAAGATATAGTAAAAGAATATGGTGCAGATATATTAAGACTTTGGGTACTTTCTTCAGATTTTAAATCAGATGTTAGTATTTCAAAAGGAATATTAAAACAAATTTCTGAAGTTTATAGAAAAATAAGAAACACAGCAAGATATATTCTAGGAAATACATTTGACTATGACCCAGAAAATCCAGTAAAATACGAAGACTTAGAAGAAATAGATAAATGGGCATTAACAAGATTAAATAAATTAATAAAAGACTGTACTAAAAACTACGAAAACTATGACTTCCACATGGTATATCATGATATTAATCAATTCTGTGTTACAGATATGAGTACCTTCTATTTAGATATTATAAAAGATAGATTATACACATCTTTACAAAACTCTAAAGAAAGAAGAGCAGCACAAACAACAATGTACATTATACTAAATGCTTTAGTAAAAATGTTAGCACCAATGACTGTATATACAGCAGAAGAAATTTGGAAATATATGCCACATACAAAAAATGAGCAAGTAGAAAGCGTAATGTTAACATATTGGCCAGAAGCTAACGAAAAATATGAGAATAAAGAATTAACTGAAAAATGGAATAAAATAATAGAACTAAAAGATATTGTTGCAAAAGAATTAGAACTTGAAAGAGCAAATAAAACAATAGGAAATTCTTTAGACGCAAAAGTTACATTATATGCAGATGGAGATGAATACAAATTCTTAGAAGAAAACAAAAATCTATTACAAGAAGTATTTATAATCTCAGGATTATCAATTGAAAAAAATGGAAGAAGAGATGCAGATAGAATAGGCGTAAAAGTAGGAAAAGCAGATGGCGAGAAATGCGAAAGATGTTGGACATATTCTACAAGTGTTGGAGAAGATAAAAATTACCCTACACTATGCCATAGATGTAGCGAAGTAATGCATGAAATGGAAAAAACAGAAGAATAAGGCTATAAAATAGCCTTATTCCAATATATGCCTTTTAATAAATTTGGAAAGGAATTGAAAATTTTATGGCAATAAAAAAAGGAAGATTAATAAAGAAAATAATCTTGCTAATTATATTATTTATATTTATTGCATTGTTTGTACTTGTATATAATAAATACAATTTCAATTATTTTGTAAAAAGTGTTAGAGAATCAAATATAACAACTTTTGAAAGAGATAATGAAATAAAATATAGTAATACAAACAGTTATAAAATAACTAATGAAGATTATAATGATGCAATGTTTTTCCAAGAAGTAGCAGTTACTCCAAATACACCATATAAAGTAACATGCATGGTAAAAACAGAAAATATAGAAAACTTAGATAATATGATAAGTGGTGGTGCACATATTTGCATAGAAGACACCACAGAAAGGTCATATTCCATAACAGGTACAAATGACTGGACTAAAATAGAAATGATGTTCAATTCAAAAAATAGAGAAAAAGTTAATATAGGTTTTAGACTAGGTGGATTCCAAGAAAAGTCTAAAGGAACAGCATGGTTTTCTAATTTTAAAGTAGAAGCTGGAACTCCAGATATAAGTACAAAGTGGAATTTTGTATGTTTTATACTAGAAAATACAAATACTATAGTAAAACAAGGAACCTCCAATAAAACAGTAAAAGAGAGCATGGACACAGACGATGTAGAAAACATAGAAAATAACTTAGATAGGTTTATAGAAAGCATAAATTCTATGAGTGATGGAAGGATGACATCAAGCTATGATAGTATAAGAATTACAGAACCTATAACTAGCCTTTCTTATGATGAGGAAAATGGGTATTATTTATCAGAAGAAGATGCATATAACCTTATAGATAAATACTTACAAGGAAAAGACTATGACCATATATTTGTTGTAATGAAATTAGGAGATATAAATAAGGACTTAACAGGAGATATACACGACTGGATAGGTCTTGGAGGTATGGACTATTTTGGAATTGGGTATTCAAATGTAAAAATACCAGAAAAAACAAATTATAGTTTTACTTACGACTCTTCAGTAAACACTTTCCCAGAAGAAGTGTTTATACACGAATTTCTACATACATTAGAAAGAAATGCAGAAGAAAACGGCTATACTGTACCAGCATTACATGACTATAGCCTTTATGGGTACGAAGATAAAAAAGTTGTAGGACTAAAACAATGGTATACAGATTATATGCAACAAAAAGTAACAGCAGTAGATGGTAGTAAAATTGGTATACCAAAAGAAATATATGCTGTAAAACCAGCCACTTCAACAGACTTTGAATTTTCATATGAAATAGATGCACTAAAAGAGCCAGAAAATATTATTGAAGAAATAAATAGTATAATAAAAAGAATAGAAAAGCTATTTACTTCTAATAGAGAAGATATAGAATTAGGATGGAATTTAAAATGAAAGTATCAGATTTTAATTACAATTTACCAAAAGAACTAATAGCACAAGTTCCAATAAAAAATAGAGACGAATCTAGACTAATGATATTAGATAGACAAAGCAAAACTATTGAAAATAAAATTTTTAAAGATATTATAGACTATTTAGAACCAGGAGATTGCATAGTTAGGAATAATACAAAAGTTATTCCTGCTAGGTTATATGGCGTAAAAGAAGAAACTGGGGCAAATATTGAGTTCCTACTTTTAAATAGAATAGATGGAGATATATGGGAAGTAATGGTAAGACCAGGCAGAAGACTTATGCCTGGTGTAAAAGTGATTTTTGGAGAAGGAGTGCTTGAGAAAAAAGAAAATAAAAAAGTTTTATTAAGAGCAGAAATTCTTGAAAAATTGGAAAATGGAAATAGAAAAGTTAAATTTGAATATGATGGAATTTTTAATGAAATATTAGACCAAATTGGATTAATGCCATTACCACCATATATACATGAAAAGCTAAAAGAGAAAGACAGGTACCAAACTGTATATGCAAAATATGAAGGTTCAGCAGCTGCACCAACAGCTGGTTTGCACTTTACAAATGAGCTTTTAGAAAAAATAAAAGCAAAAGGTGTAGAAATTGCAAATGTAACTTTACATGTTGGAATTGGAACATTTAGACCAGTAAAGGTAGAAAATATAGAAGATCATGATATGCACTCAGAGCATTTTTACATAAAACAAGAAGATGTAGAAAAAATAAATAAGGCTAAAAGAGAAGGGCATAGAGTAATAGCAGTTGGAACAACATCTTGCAGAGTATTAGAATCAATTGCAGACGAAAATGGCATGGTAGAAGAAACAGAAAGAGATACTAGTATTTTTATATATCCTGGTTATAAATTTAAGTGTATTGATGCATTAATAACAAATTTCCACTTGCCAGAATCTACATTAATTATGTTAGTGTCTGCATTAGCAGGAAAAGACTTTATAATGCAAGCATATAACGAGGCAGTAGAAAAGAAATACCGTTTCTTTAGTTTTGGAGATGCTATGTTTATAAAATAAAATGTAAACTTTATCTAAAAACAAAAAAATACTAGTTTCAAAATGAGATTAGTATTTTTAAGTTTTGTACGAATATAATACATAAATCTATTGAAAAAACACTAAAATTATGAAATAATGTAAAATATAGTGTAGAATATAAAGAAAGAGGAATAATATGGACAAGCCAGCAGTAACATATGAATTACTACATAAAGATAAAACTACAGGAGCGAGAAGGGGAATTGTGCATACACCCCATGGAGATATACAAACTCCAGTATTTATGCCAGTTGGAACACAAGCAACTGTAAAATCTATGACACCAGAAGAACTAAAAGAAATAGGTGCACAAATTATTTTATCAAACACATACCACTTATATTTAAGACCTGGACATGATATTGTAAAAGAAGCAGGTGGACTACATAAATTTATGAATTGGGACAGACCAATTCTAACAGACTGTGGAGGTTTCCAAGTATTTAGCTTAAGTGATTTAAGAACTATTTCAGAAGACGGAGTAGAATTTAGGTCTCACTTAGATGGTAGTAAGCACTTCTTTTCACCAGAAAAAGTAATGGAAATAGAAGAGGCACTAGGTGCAGATATAATAATGTCATTTGACGAGTGTGTAAAATACCCTGAAACATATGAATATACAAAAAATTCTATGGAAAGAACAACCAGGTGGGCAAAAAGATGCAAGGAAGCACACAAGAATACAGATAAACAAGCTTTATTTGGAATTATTCAAGGCGGGTTTTATGAAGATTTAAGAGAAAAATCTGCTAAAGACTTAATAGAACTAGATTTTCCAGGCTATGCTATAGGAGGAATAAGCGTAGGTGAACCAAAAGAAGAGTTTTTAAAAATGCTATATTATACAACACCACTTATGCCAGAAAATAAACCAAGATACTTAATGGGAGTAGGTACACCAGATTACTTAATAGAGTCTGCAATTGCAGGTATAGATATGTGTGATTGTGTTTTACCTACAAGAATTGCAAGAAATGGTACTGCAATGACATGGAACGGAAAAGTTGTTGTAAGAAATGCAACATATGAAAGAGATTGGACACCAATAGATAAAGAGTGTGATTGCTATGCTTGTAGAAATTATACAAGAGCATATATAAGACATCTAATAAAAGCAAATGAAATTTTAGGAGTAAGATTATTATCAATTCATAACATATATTTCTTGACTAAACTTATGGAAAGGGTTAGAATAGAAATAGAACATGATAATTTAGAAAACTTTAAAAATGAGTTTTATAAAAAATATTATGGTACGAAAGATTAGAAGGAGGATGCTATGAATCTAATAGATGATACAGATGTGAATTATAAGAAGAAAAAAAGTAGTACAAAAAAAATAATGATTACAATAATTGTACTAATTGTTATCTTATTAATTGTAATTATAGGTTTAGTAGTATGGATGTTTTACTTACAAAGTCAAATGTTAAAAGTTTCTATTGATGGAAAATCAATGCAAACAATACCAAGTGACTTATTTATATTTGAAGACAACACTGTTTATACCGCAATAAAAGACTTTGCAGCATATACTGGTTATGAGGCACATAATGGAGATGAAGTTTCCGAAGATGAAACAAAATGCTTTGTAAGAAATACTAGTGAAAGTGCTTATTACACTATGGGAGAAGCCAAAATATATAAAAAGTTAGTAAGCGGAGATAATGACTACGAATATTACGACATAGATATACCAGTTAAAATGATTAATGGTAAGTTATATAGCTCAATTGAAGGTATACAAAGAGGCTTCAATGTACAATTTACATATAACCAATCTAGTAACCAAATTACTATATTTACATTATCTTATCTTGCAAAATGGTATACAACACAATATACAGACTCTGCAATAGGGGGAGATAGTGCAGACTTTAGTAATCAAAAAGCAATATTATATGATATGCTAGTTGTAAAAAATACTAGCGGAGAATATGGAGTAAGAAACATAGGTGCAAATGCAACAAGAACTGAAATAATAGGAACAAAATATAAAGAAATTAAATTTGTAGAAAGCACAAGAGATTTTATAGTAAAAACTTCAAACAATAAAATGGGTATAATTTCTTATGATTCTACAACAAAAATATCACCAGAATATGATAATGTTAAGCAAATAGATAAAGACTTAAAACTATATTTGGTAACAAATAGTAGTAAAAAAGGTGTAGTTAATGACAGTGGAAGAACAATTTTATATTTGGACTATGATAGTATAGGTATAGAATCAACTAATTATCCAGCAGATTCTATAAAAAATCAATATATATTATATGATGCATATATTCCTGTAATGAGAGCTCAAAAATGGGGATTAATGGACAAAAATGGTAATACTATTGTAGCTTTAGAATATGACTCATTTGGATGTAGAAAAACAAAATCTTCTGAATATGATAGTACATTATTAGTTCCAAAATATAATGCAATAGTTGTTTCAAAAGATGGAAAATATGGGCTTATAGATACAAGAGGAAACTTAATATTACCATGTGGAGCAGATGCAATATATTCAAAGACTGCAAGTGGAGAAACAACATATTATATGTTAGTACAACAAAACGAAGTAGACTTGATTGATTACTTAGATAAAACATATCAAAATACTACAACACAAAATAACACTGGAGATACAACACAACAAAGTGGAACAAATACAACAGAAGCACAAAATACAGAAGGACAAGCTACACAAAATGGAGAGCAACCAACACAAACAGAGGGGCAACAAGATAGTGGAACACAAGCAACTGGAAATGCTCAGCAAGACACTACACAAGGAAATACTAATCAATAAATAATATACTAATAAGCTGTAAATATATAAGATAATGGAGAAAACAAATGTCAGAAACAAAGTGGACAAGGGAGCAAAAATTAGCAATAAATGAAAAAGATTCAAATATTCTAGTAGCAGCAGCTGCTGGAAGTGGTAAAACAGCTGTATTAGTAGAAAGAATAATTAACAAAGTAATTAACGAAAAAATAGATATAGACAAAATTTTAGTTGTAACCTTCACAAATGCTGCTGCATCTGAGATGAGGGAAAGAATTTTAGACGCAATTTATAAAAGACTTGAAGATGAGCCAAACAACGCTCATCTTCAACGACAAATAAATTTATTAAATAAGGCAAGTATTAGTACAATACATGCCTTTTGTTTGGATGTTATAAGAAATAATTTCTTCGAAATAGATACTTCAGCAAACTTTAGAGTTGGAGATACAACAGAAATAGAATTAATAAAACAAGAAGTTATAGAAGATTTATTCGAGAAAAAATATGAAGAAGAAAATAAAGAATTTTTAGAATTAATAGAAACTTACACAAACTATAGAAATGACGATAAATTAAAAGAAATGGTACTTGATATATATAAATTTATTCAAAGTACACCTTTTCCAGAAAAATGGCTAAAAGAGAATATAGAAGAATTTAATTATACAGATGATATAGATTTTGCGTCTACAAAATGGGGCAAGATTATACTAAAAGAACTGTTTTCACAAATAGAAGAGTGCATATTAAAATTAGAAAGAATTTGCTCTGAGACATCTAAATTTTTTGAGCTAGATAAATTTACTTTAGTTTTAAAACAAGATATTGATAATTTAAAAAGCTGTATAAATACAGAATTAAGCTGGGACAAAATATATTACCTAATAAATGAATTTACATGGCAAAAATGGCCAGTAGATAAAAAAGTTACTATAGATTTAAAAAATGTGGCTAAAGAAGTTAGAGATGGAGTAAAAAAACAATTTACAAAAATAGCATCAAAAGTTATGATATATACTTCAAAAGAAGCAAATGAAGACATTAATAGCATGTATAAAATATTGCAAAATTTGTCGGATTTGGTTTTGGAATTTTCAAATGAATTTAAAAAATCTAAAAGAGAAAAAAATATAATAGATTTTAACGATATAGAACATCTAGCGCTAGAAATATTGGTTAATAAAGAAAATATAGAAGAAAAAACAAAAGTTGCAAAAGATTATATGCAAAAATTTGTAGAGATAGATATAGACGAGTATCAAGATAGTAACTTAGTGCAAGAATATATATTAAATAGTATTTCTAGAGGAAACAACATTTTTATGGTTGGAGATGTTAAACAAAGTATATATAGATTTAGGCAAGCAAGACCAGAGCTGTTTTTAGATAAATATGGAAGGTATAAATTAGAAGAAAGAAATATTGAAAATGGAGAAAAAATACAGCTATTTAAAAACTTTAGAAGTAGAAAAAATATATTAGATATTACAAATAACGTATTTAAAAACATAATGAGCAAAGAAGTAGGAGAAATTGAATATACTCAAGATGAGTATTTAAACTATGGAGCAAGCTACCCAGAAATAAAAGAAAAATCTGAAATATATATTATAAATTTAAAAGAAAAGGAAGAAGACGAGCTTAGCTTAGTTACTAAAGACGAAGATACTGAAAAACAAGAAGAAACAAGCGAAGAAAGAATAGAAGATGTAATTTTAGAAGCAAAGTTTGTTGCTAATAAAGTAAATGAATTACTAAAAAGTGGCATAGAAGTATATGACAAAAAACAAGGGCAAAGAGAAATATCTTATAGAGACATTGCTATTTTATTAAGGTCTACATCAAATACAGCACCTATATACGAAAAAGAACTAAGTGAACTAAACTTGCCTGTATTTAGCGATTACTCTAGTACATATTTAGAATCAATTGAAATAGAAACAATAATGTCTTTATTAAAAATTATAGATAATCCACTGCAAGATATTCCTTTAGTAACAGTTTTAAGGTCTATAATAGGGAACTTTTCAGATGATGATTTAATAGAAATAAGACTTGCAGATAGAAGATGTAGTTTTTATGAGGCAATGCTAAAATCTAGAACAATAGTAAATGAAGAAATAAAAAATAAAATAACTAAGCTTTTAAACAATTTAGATAAGTGGAGAAAAGAAGCGGAATATTTAGGACTAGACGAGTTAATATGGCAGATTTATATAGATACAGGTTATTATCATTTTGTAAGTCTTATGCCAAATGGAAATGTAAGACAAGCAAATTTAAAAATATTATTTGAAAAAGCAAGAGAATTTGAAAATACTAATTTTAATGGTTTATTCCATTTTATAAACTTTATAGATAGACTAAAAGGTAGTGGAGGAGATTTATCTAGTGCTAAGCTAATTGGTGAAAACGAAGATGTTATAAGAATTATGAGTATTCATAAAAGTAAAGGACTAGAGTTTCCAGTTGTATTTTTATGTAATACAGGCAAAAAGTTTAATTTAAAAGACTTAAACGAAAATATAATTATGCACCAAGACTTAGGCATTGGACCTAAATATATAAATTCAGAAAATAAAATAGAATATAATACATTAGCAAAAGAAGCAATAAAAATAAAAGCACAGAAAGAGATTATTTCAGAGGAAGAAAGAGTTTTGTATGTTGCATTAACCAGAGCAAAAGAAAAACTTATAATAACAGGTATAAGCAAAGATATAGAAAAATCTTTAAAGGAAAAAGAAGAATTGCTTAATACATATGAAAATGAAATAAAAAGCAACTTAGTAGAAAAATATAAGTCATATTTGGACTGGTTAGAATTGGTATATTTGCACAAAGACTTAGAAGGTTTAGTAGATTTAAGTATAATAAATAAAAATGATATAATAAAAAATTTAAAGAAAGACGAAACAAATAATAAAAATATATTAAAAGAAATAAATAAAATAGCAACAGAGCAATATTCTAAGGAAAAAATTGAAAACTTAGCAAAAGAATTAAATTGGACCTATAAATACAAGGACAATACAACACTTCAAACAAAAACATCTGTAAGTAGGCTAAAGGAAGCGGACTTAGAAAATAACAGCGAAGATGAACGAGAATTACCAAGGAATATTAAAGAAAATAATTTGGACGAAATAAACAACTTAAAAGTAGAAAAGCAAAACAACCAAAAAGTTTCAGAAATTAATTTGTTTGAAGATTTAAAAAAACAAAATACAGAAATTACATTAGATAAGCCAAAGTTTTTAAAAGACGATAAAATTACAAAAGCACAAATAGGTACATTAGTACATATGTGTGTACAAAAACTTGACGAAGACAAAGACTACAGCTTAGAAGATATTAAAAATTTCATAAGTGAGTTAGTTGTAAAAGAAATAATCACAGAAAAAGAAGCAGCACATATTGATAAAAATTTACTTTATAAATATGTTAAATCAGATATTTTTACTGCTTTAAGAAAATCAAAAAAAGTATGCAAGGAACAAGCTTTTTATATAAACATACCAGCAACAGAAATTTATAATAATATAAATTCAGAAGAGAAAATCCTTGTACAAGGTGTTATAGACCTATATTTTATAGATGAAAATGATAATTTGATTTTGGTAGATTATAAAACAGATTATGTTGGTACAGGAAAAGAACAAGAGATAATAAACAAATATAGCAAACAATTAGAAATATATAAAAGAGCATTAGAAGAAGCGACTAATAAAAAAGTATATAAGTCATATTTGTGTTTAGCAAATAGAGACTGGAAATGTTATGAAGTAAATTAATTAAATAAAAGGAGGTATTAAAATGAACACTAAGTATATTTTTGTAACAGGAGGAGTTGTATCAGGACTAGGAAAGGGAATAACAGCAGCTTCACTAGGAAGATTATTAAAAAATAGAGGGTATAAGGTAGTAAACCAAAAATTTGACCCTTACATAAACGTAGACCCTGGTACTATGAGCCCATATGAACATGGAGAAGTTTATGTAACAGAAGATGGTGCAGAAACAGACTTGGATTTAGGACATTATGAAAGATTTACAGATGTTAACTTACATGGAAATTCAAGTGTAACAACAGGAAAAATATATTCGGAAGTAATAAGAAAAGAAAGAAAAGGAGAATACTTAGGAAAAACAGTTCAAGTAATACCACATATAACTAATGAAATAAAAAATAGCATTTACAAATTTGAAAAAGATGATATAGATGTTGTTATTACTGAAATTGGTGGAACAGTAGGAGATATAGAAAGCTTACCATTTATGGAAGCAATAAGACAAATAGGATTAGAAAAATCACCAGAAGATGTTGCATATATACATGTTACATTATTACCACATATATTTGGAACAAATGAGCTAAAATCAAAACCAACACAACACTCTGTAAAAGAATTACAATCAATAGGTATTAAGCCAGATATACTAGTTTGCAGAACAGAATTACCAATACCAAACTCAATGAAAGAAAAAATAGCAATGTTCTGTAATGTAAGAAGTGAAAATGTAATAGAAAACAGCAATGCAAGTATATTATATGAAGTACCTTTAATCTTAGAAAAAAATGGACTAGCTGTTCAAGTTTGCAAACACTTGCATTTAGACAATATTGAACCTAACAATGAAAATTGGGAAAGTTTAATAAGAAAGATTAAAAGCATAAAGGGAAATCCAGTTAAAATAGTAATAGTAGGAAAATATGTAAAACTAGAAGATGCCTATTTATCAGTAGTAGAGAGTATAAAACATGGTGGTTTTGCAAATGGTGTGCCAGTAGAAATATCTTTTGTAAACTCAGAAAAGGTTACAAAAGAAAATGCAAAAGAGCTTCTTGGAAATTATGATGGAATTATAGTTCCAGGAGGATTTGGTGGTAGAGGAATAGAAGGCAAAATAGAAACAGTTAGATATGCAAGAGAAAACAATATTCCATTTTTAGGAATATGCCTTGGTATGCAAATGGCAGTTATAGAAGTTGCAAGAGATTTATTAAATTTAAAAGATGCCAATTCTACAGAATTTGACCAAGAGTGTAAAAATCCAGTTATACATATAATGGAAGAACAAAAAAAGGTTACAAATAAAGGTGGCACTATGAGGCTAGGAAACTACCCTTGCAAAACTAAAGAAGGTTCACTTGCAAGAAAATTATATGGAGAAGAAGAAATTGTAGAAAGACATAGACACAGATATGAATATAATAATGATTATAAAGAAAAACTAGAAAAAGTGGGATTAATTTGTTCTGGAACATCTCCAAATGGAAAATTAGTAGAAATGGTAGAAATGCCGTCACATCCATTTTTCATAGCTAGTCAATTTCATCCAGAATTTACATCAAGACCAGATAAACCACAACCTTTATTTGTAGGATTAGTAAAAGCAGCAAAAGATTATATGAAAAATAGAGAGTAAAAACCAGTTAAGAAAATAAAAATTCAAGAAAAATAAAAAAATCCATTATTTTTCTTGATATTTTTATTAGATTATTGTATCATATAATAAGTTAAAATGTACTTACGCAAATATAAGAAAGGAGTACTTACATGAAGAAAATAGTAGTTAGTATCATTGCAATATTTTTAATATTAAGTGTAGCTATAATTCCAGCATATGCAACTAATGCAAGTCAAGAAAACAACACATTAGAATCAACAGCAACAACAAATTTAGTTGAATTAAAAGATAAAGCACTAAATACATTAAAAGATTATCAAGTAGCTTACGGAAACGATACATATGGGTTTGTTGCATATGTATTAAATATAGTTAGAATATATAGTATTCCACTTGGATTTTTAGGAATTGTTGTTGCAGCAATTCATAGATATGTATTAGGAATAAGAAAACTAGACACACAAGAAAAAGGATTTGGCGTAATGATAGGTATTATTACTGTCATGGTTATATGCCAAGTGTTACCATTAATTTTTGCTATTGTAGTAAGAGGTTGGAGGGGATAAACTAATGAAGGTATTGTTTGCAGTAAACAATGAACATATATCAGATTCAATTATAAAAAAATATCAACAAGATTATAGAGAGCTAATTTCTAGTAAAAATGTTTATTATTTTAATGCACTTCTTAAAGAATTACAAGAAGACAAATCATATGATAGAATAGTTATTGGAGAAGATTTAGAGATGTTCTCCAATAACAATTATGATGTAATGGACAAATTTATTTTTGATAAATTAGACAAAATAAGTGATGAAGCATCAAATGCATCAGGAGAAGATATACCTATAATTTTAATATGCACAGATAGAAGAAGTAAGTCAGACCCTATTTTGGTAAAATTATTTAGCATAGGAATTTATAGTGCTTTAATAGGTCAAGATAGAACAATAACTAATGTATGTAAACTAATTAATATTCCACGTTCTAAAAAAGAAGCTAAAATATACTATAGAATAGACTCAGACGATGCAGATTATAAATCAGAAAATGAAAACGATGTTAGCGAAGTAGAAATTCAAAATATTTTAATGCATTATAAAAGGCTTGGCAAAAACGAGGAAAAATATGTAGATAGCTTTAATAGTATTGCTTCTCAATATACAGATGCACAATTAAAG
>CAJMQM010000022.1 GCA_905215615.1 uncultured bacterium
CTAACTGCATTTCCTGTTTTTTCGTCATGGTTGCCTATTGCTGTCATTATTTCTGTTCTTTTATCTGCTTCCATGCCCATGTCTTTTAATATTTGGTATGCTAAAATAGCACCTGTATGTGCATGGTCTACTCTATTAACACAATTGCCTATGTCGTGCATATAACCTGCAATTTTAGCAAGTTCTATTCTTTCTTCTGGGTAATTTAAAGCAGAAAGCACCTCTGCTGCTCTGTTTGATACAATAGTTGCATGTCTTATAGAGTGCTCTGTATAACCTAATTCATTAAGTTGTTTTTGTGAACTAGATATTAATGCTTTTATGTCTTCATTGTTTTTCACATCTTCAAAAGTTACCATTAAAATCCTCCATTTTCTTACTTTTAGTATTGTATATTAAAACCATAAAAATATCAACTATTTTTATGTAATTATTTACTTTACATCATACCAAGATGTTGCTTCTGAAGTTTCTACTTTAAGAGGTACATCTAGTTTTGTTGCACTTTCCATACTTTCTTCTAAAATTTCTTTTACTCTTTCTTTTACATTTTCGTTGCACTCTATAATAAGTTCATCGTGAATTTGTAAAACAAGTTTTGCATCTAATTTTTCTTCTTGCAGTTTATTAAATACATCTATCATTGCAATTTTCATTATATCTGCTGCGGTTCCTTGTATTGGGGTATTCATTGCAGCACGGCTTCCAAACTGCCTTATCATATAATTATTTGATTTAAGCTCTGGAATATATCTTCTTCTATGAAATAGAGTTTCTACATAGCCATCTTCTTTTGCCTTTTCTACAATGTTGTCCATAAATGCTTTTACTCCACTATATTTTTCAAGATATTGTTTTATATATTCTTTTGCTTTTTTGTTGCTTATTCCTAATTGCTGTGCTAAACCATAGTCGCTAATGCCATATACAATTCCAAAGTTTACAGCCTTTGCTTCGCTTCTTTGTTCTTTTGTTACATCTTCTATTGGAATTCCTAAAACTTTAGAAGCAGCTTGTTTGTGTATGTCTTCATTATTTTTAAATGCTTCTATCATATGCTCGTCTTTAGAAATGTGTGCTAAAACTCTTAATTCTATTTGTGAATAATCTGCATCAATAAATATATTTCCATTTCTAGTGTTAAATGCTTTTCTTATTTGTTTTCCTTGTTCCATCCTTGTAGGAATATTTTGCAAGTTTGGTTCTGTACTACTTATTCTACCTGTTGCTGTTATTGTTTGGTGGAAATATGAGTGTATTCTTTGAGTATTAGGATTTATGTATGGTATTAGCCCTTCTACATATGTTGAATTTAATTTTACTAAACTTCTATATTCTAATATTTTCTCAATTACAGGATGTTCTTGTAATAGTTTTTCTAATATATCTGAATCTGTAGAATATCCTGTTTTTGTTTTCTTATAAACCGGTAGCTTTAATTTTTCAAACAATATTTTTCCTAGTTGTTGTGTAGAATTTATATTAAATTCTTCTCCTACTAAATTGTATATATCTTGTTTTACACTTTCTATTTGTTCTTTTAGCTTGTTTCCAAATGAAATTAATTCTTCTTTATCTATAGGCATACCATTAAATTGCATTTCTCCCAATACTTTTACAAGTGGCATTTCTATATTGTTAAATAAGTCTGTTAAGTTTTCTTCTTCTAATTTTTGTTTTGTAACTTCGTAAATTTTGCTAATACAATAGCTGTATATGTCATTTTTCATTTCATCATAGCCATTGTTTTCATCTTCTACACCTGTAAATAAGTCTAATTGCCTATTTCCTTGTTTACTTACACCTTGCTTTTTTAAATATTCTTCTATATACATATTTAAGTATTGTATGCTTAAATCTTCAATTGTGTATTTAGATTCTGTTGGATTTAGGTCATATGCTGCAATTTTTGTATCATAAAATATTGAATTCATTGTAATTCCAATTTGTTTTAGTATTACATAATCTTCTGCTATATCATGACCAAATTTTAGTATTTCCGTGTCTTCAAATATATCTTTAAATTTTTCTACTACAAACTTTTCATTATTTACTTGTATAGAAAAAACTTTGTTTTCATTGTATATACTAATTAGTTTTATTTTTTTGTGAATTATTTTTCCTTCTTCTTCACATTTATCTTTTAACATGGAAAAAACTATTTTTTTATCTTTTTTTATTTTATTTATAACTTCTTCTATTTCTTCATCTTTTATTCTTATTTGTTTTGTTTTAAATAGTTCTTTATTTGAATCGTATTGAGTTTCTTCTTTGTCTTCTTTAAGGTTAAACCTTTCCATAAATCTATTAAAGTTTAATTCTTTAAATTTCTCTACTACTTTTTCTTTGTTCCACTCTTTTACTTTTAAATCATCTATTTTGTTTTCAAGTGGTACTTCTCTATTAATAGTTCCAAGTGTTTTAGATAAATATGCCATTTCCTTATCTGCTATTAGTTTCTCTTTAGTTTTTGGTTTTAAGTCATCTTTTCCTTCTTCAATAGCTTTATATAGTTTATCTATATTCCCATATTTTTTTATCAGTTCTAATGCTGTTTTTTCTCCTATTCCTGAAACTCCAGGAATATTGTCTGATGTATCTCCCATAAGTCCTTTTACTTCTATAAGTTGTTTAGGCTTAATTCCATACTTTTCCACTATTGCTGTTTCATCAAAATAATCTACTTCGGTTTTTCCAACTTTAGTATGTGGAATTCTTATAGTAACTTTATTTGAGGCAAGCTGAAAGGTGTCTCTATCTCCTGAAACTATTACAACATCTAAACCTTTTTTCTCAGCTTCTTTTGAAAGAGTACCTAATATATCGTCTGCCTCATATGTTTCTTTCTCTATAATTGTAATATTCATGTCTGTTAATATTTCTTTAACTATTGGCATTTGTTCTGCAAGCTCATTTGGCATACCTTTTCTGTTTGCTTTATAGCCTTCATACATTTTATGCCTTGCTGTAGGAGCTTTTAAGTCAAATGCAACAGCTATATATTCTGGCTTTATATCCTCTAATACTTTAAATAGTATTGCCAAGAAGCCATATACTGCATTAGTATATTTGCCATCTTTTGTTGTTAACATTTTAGAGCCCATAATTCCATAAAATGCCCTGTTTAAAATACTATTTCCATCTATTAAAACTAATTTTCCCATATTTTCTTATGATATATAAATACCATAACTCCTTTTGTAATTATTTAGGTTTTTAATAAAGGTTTTACCTATAAACCTTCCTATATATAATAAATTTTTATATGCTAAGTTCTACGCCTTTTTCTGCTAAGTCCGCTTTACTAATTTCACCATATTGTTTAGTTTTATAGTTAAAGCTGTAATATTTTTTACTTTCATCTTCTTCATTTATAATGAATACAATTTTTCTTGGTAGTTCTTTTGTATCTTCATATACAAAGCTATCTACTTGCATTCTTTTGGCAAATTCTATATCTGTACTTTTTGATAATACCCATTTTATTATTTCAATATAATCACTATCTGTTGGTCTACCTATAGCTTTTATTTGTTTTATTCTTTCTATAAAGTTTAATGCCTTTTCATTAAATGTTTTGCCCTCTAAATTATTTGCAAGTTTGCTTAGGTATTCGTCTGTATATTCTCCTCCAAAGTTATCTAAGTAGCCTATCTCTCTATCTATCTCTTCTTTTTCTTTATCTTCTAAACTTGAAAATTCATATTCATCTACTTCTGATTGTTTTAAATTATGAGAGTTTTCTTCAAACTTTTCTTTTGAAATAGCATAATTCCTACTTCTTAATCCAAATTTTAATTTTGCTGAATCAAATGTCGGGTCTGTTAAATAATCATTTCCTTCACTATCACTTATCATTACATAATCGTGGTCATCTTCTGACAAAATATTGCTATCTAACCCGCATCTGTAACATAAGTAATCATACATTGATGCAAATGAAGCACATATTCCCCAGTTTTTAGTAATTGCTGTAAATATATTTCTTGAATATCTTTCATGGATTCCAGCATTTGTTGTGTGCTCCAAAACATTTAAGTCATACGATAACATTATTCCTGTTTGATTATATAAATATTTATACTTTTGCATTTCACTCCAGTTAGGATTTAATCCATTTATAATTTCTTCAAAAAACTTTTCTCCATCAAAAAATTCATTTGGACTAATTGGAACAATTTTGTTTCCTCCTGGTTTTTCTGTTTTAAATCTTACTTTAAATTCAGGAGCTAGCCTTTTTATTATTTCCATCTTTTGGCTAGTTGGTATATATGTACTAGTTGCTATTGGAGAAATATATTGCTTAAAATTAGCTAAAATGTATTCTAAATCATCATCTTTAATAGTATCTATATCTTCAAGTACTGAGTTTTTTACTATTATTCTTCCATTTTTCTTTATATCTATTTGTCCTTGAAAAGAAGTTAATTTAGGTATATTCTGTTCTTTGTCTAAGTCTATAAATACTTTGTTATTTATAATAATCGCCTCCTTCTGGACACATAATTTGTTGTTTACTATTTTTCAAAATTTATTTCTTTAACATTGTCTTCTATTAGGTAGCACATTTCTTCGTGTGCCTCAATATTTTTAGCAATTTGCTCTACACTAAGTTTTATGTATTTTAATTCTGCATTTGCAAGTAGAGTTCCTTTTTTATCAAATATTTCTGATTTTATTGTAAAAAATTTTGGTGTTTCTTTTTCTACTATTCCTTTTCCTATTAATTCTTCATCATATGGTACAGGTTTTCTAAATTTAACTTCCATAGACATGGTAACTCCAAAATCATATTCAGATGTTTTTGCCCATAGTGCTCTTAATCCTAATTCGTCTAACATTGTTGCTATTAGCCCTCCATGTACTCTTTGTGGAAAGCTTTGGTGATTTTCGGTATATCTAAATGGTGTCATTACACTTCCATCTTCCATATTATAGAATTGGGCTTTTAGCCCAATTGGGTTGTCCATACCACATATAATACACATTTTACTATTTCTTTGTTTGCTTAAAACTTTCACTTTAATCCTCCATTTTGTCTTTTTTTATCTTCTTACTATATCTATCTTCTTCTGAAAATATACATCCACAATATTTTTGCATATACAAGCCAAGCTCTCTTGCTTTAGCTTGTCCTTCTCTAAATCCTATTCTGAAATCTCTATAAACAAATTCTATACTATATTTTTCTGCAAGTTCTTCTGCTATTTGTTTTATAGCCTCATGATTTTGATATATGCTAACTAATAATGTTGTAGAAAATGCATCATAGCCATTTTCTTTTGCATATTTTACAGTTTCTTCTAGCCTTACTCTATAGCAATAATTTATACATCTATTTTTTAAATCTCCTATAACATTTTTACAAAATTCATCTAATCCATAATCTTCGTGAAATATGGCTTTTACATTAATACTTTCTGTATATTCTTTTAAGCAGTCTCTTCTTGCTTTATATTCCATATATGGATGTATATTTGGATTATACCAATATACTGTTGGTTCTATTCCTTCACTTCTTAGTTTGTCTATACAATATACACTACATGGTGCACAGCAAGTATGTAATAATAGTTTCATTTTATTTCTCCTAAATTAGTCTATTTGATTAATTAATCCATTGTTTTTAGATATTTAATATATTTTAAGTTATATATTAAATATCTAAATTTTCTTACTTTTTTAATTTAGATGTTGTATTCCTAAATGCTCGTATGCTGCTGGAAGTGCAATTCTTCCTTTTGGGGTACGTGCTATAAATCCAACTTGTACTAGATATGGTTCATACACATCTTCTATTGTTTCTGGTTCTTCTCCAATTGTTACTGCAATAGTGTCAATTCCTACTGGTTTTCCCATATATGTATTTATTAATGCATCTAGTATTTTTCTATCTATTTCATCAAGTCCTATTTCGTCTATCTCTAGCCTATTAAGTGCTACTCTTGCTATTTCTATTGTGATGTTTCCATCTCCTAAAACAGCTGCATAGTCTCTAACTCTTTTTAAAAGTCTGTTTGCAATTCTGGGTGTACCTCTTGAACGTCTAGCAATTTCTGTAGCTGCTGTTTCGTCTATTTCTATATTTAATATTCCTGCAGACCTTTTTATAATTGTTTTTAAGTCTTCTATATCATATAGTTCTAGTCTATCTACAATTCCGAATCTATCTCTTAGTGGTGTAGTTAATGCTCCTGCTCTAGTGGTAGCACCTATTAGAGTAAATTTAGGTAGGTCTAATCTTATTGCTCTAGCGCTAGCACCTTTTCCTATTACAATATCTAATGTATAATCTTCCATAGCAGGATATAAAATTTCTTCTACACTTTTATTTATTCTGTGTATTTCATCTATAAATAAAACATCAAATTCATTTAAGTTTGTTAGCAAAGCAGCTAAGTCTCCTGGCTTTTCTATTGCAGGTCCTGATGTAACTTTTATGTTTGAATTCATTTCATTTGCAATAATATTAGCAAGGGTAGTTTTTCCAAGTCCTGGAGGACCATATAATAGCACATGGTCTAATGGCTCTTTTCTTTTTTTTGCCGCTTCTATATAAATTTTCATGTTTTCTTTTACTTTTGTCTGCCCTATGTATTCTTCTAATACTCTTGGTCTTAAAGAGTTTTCTATCCTTTCTTCAAGGCTATTTTCTAGTTCTGGGCTTACAATTCTATCTTCGTCCATAACTCCTCCTGCTTTAAATATTAGATTATTTATTTTCTTCTGGTTTTATTATTTCTACATTGTAATCCATAAATAATCCGCTTTCTACAACTCCTACTATTGTTTTAATGTCTTCTTCTAGTCCATCATATATTTCAACAAATTTTGTATCTAATATTACATTTTCGTTTTCTGTTATAACTGGACCATCCTTTTTTTCTGCTTTTCTTAAAATTGCACTTTGAGCACCTAAATCTTCTAAAGCTTCTTTAACACTATTAGTTGCTTCTGGAATTACTTCTATTGGTATAGTTAATTCGCAACTATTAAATTCTTCTACGACTTTACTTTTATCTACTAGAATATAAGTTATTCCTGCATTTACCATGTTTAGTTTTTCTTTAAACATAGCTGCTCCTCTGCCTTTTATAATCCAATTTTGTTTGTTTACTTTATCTGCACCATCAAATCCCCAATCTGGTTTGTGTGCTAGAATACTAGTAATTGGAATTTTTAAATCTTGGCATAATGCTTTCATTTCATATGATGTTGGTATTGCTAAAATATTTAATCCTTCTCTTTCTATTTTTTCTGCAATTTCCATTGCTGCTAAATATGATGTAGAACCAGAGCCAAAACCAATTATATCTCCATCTTTTACTTTTTCTGCAACTTTTTTTGCAACTTCCATTTTTTCTTCTTTATTTGATATATTTTCAGGAATAATGTCCTCTGAAATTTTATTTAACCACTCCATATTTTTCCTCCTTTTGCACTTTTTAAATTATATCATTAACTTTTATTATCGTAAACGAATTTTTGCATTTTTTCTTAAAAAAAGTGTGTAGCAGAAAATTCCTACTACACAGTAAATATTTTTTTATTTTTGTAATATTAAATACGCTAAAAAATACATATAATGCTAAATATAAATGTTCTTATTAAAACTTCTAGTATAAGTCTATATAAATATAATTTTATTCCAGTTTTATTTATCTTGTCATAACCAGTAATGATTTCTTCTATCTCACTAGATTTAACTAAATTACTTTCTTGCATATATTCTTTTGCTACATATTTTGCTTTTATCATCGCATCAGTTTCTAAGTAAGCACGTACTACATAATATATAGTTCCTGCCAAAATAAATAAAATTAGCCATATCATACTATTAATTATACTAAACAATTTTAAAATAATTAATACTATAAAAAATAAGTTATATAAATTTGTAAATATAAAATTAAACAACAAGATATTTTTATTTTGCATAGAGTGTATACACTCATGTGCAATAGTTTGTACTCTTGTGAAAGTATTTTTTATATTTGCAATTATAATACTATCTGTTAGTACTACATATACACTTGTTGTATCTTTTGAATTATCACTTTGTTTTATTTTTGTATGATTATTATTTAAACTGTTTAATATTGTTTTTGCTATTTCTTCATTTTCGGGTAATTTATTTAAAATTTCGTTTTTTCTTTTGTCAAAGGCTAATTTTTTTAAATTTTTTATATCTTTTATTTTTATATCTAATGCAAATTTTAATAAAATTGCTATTATAATTAATATAACACTTATTATTACATATTCCATTACAATACATCCTTTATAGATTCTGCAATTATTTTATTTACATCTGCTATCATAATATTAAATTTAACTTCTAAATCGAAATACTCTTTTATTTTTTTATCTTGTACAAGTATTGCATACATTTCTTGTAGTTTTTTGTTTTTATCTTCGCTTTCTCCTTTTCCTTGATAATCTAATAATTGTACTTCATATCTTAGTTTTTCAAAGTCATTTACTTTGTTTTTTGTTTCTGGATTACTTGTTATTTCATCTTTTGCTTTTTTATATTCTTTATATTCGTCTGAATCACGGATTTCGCTTGCTAGTCGGTTTGCTGTATCATAAACGTTCATATTTTTTTGCATAAATAAAACATATAAAATGTATTATTTATATCTCTCCTTTCTTTTTTATATTTTTTCTTTTATTTTCCCATAAAAATAAACTTGCTATAAAACTATAACAAGTTTATCATTATTTTTTTTATTTGTAAATATTCATTATGCATAAGCGTGTCTTTTTCTGAATTTTAATAAATTTATTACTTCATTATCTGTATTACGTGCTTTATTTGTTTTCTTAGCTTTTTCTTGTTCTAATTGTTCTGCTTGTCTTTCTGCCATTGTTTTAGATATAGCTAATTCATAAATATAGTGTGTATCTTGTGCAATTTTTTGCCAGTTGAATTCATCTTTTACTTTATTTTTTGCATTTTTAGTAATGTTCATTGCAAGTTGTGAGTCAAATAATAAGCTTAATACTGAGTCTGCAATTGAGTTTGGATTTCCAGTATAGCTTTTCATACCATTTACTCCGTGCTCTACAATTTCATTTAGTCCACCTATATCTGAAACAACTGTTGGTATTCCTGCAAGCATTGCCTCTAATGTCACAATTCCAAATGGCTCATAGGTACTTGGAAATACTGCTACATCTGCACATTTATACATTTTTTGTACTTCTTTTTGGTTTAGGTAGCCTGTAAAATATACTTTGTTTGAAAGTCCCATTGAGTCAACTTGTGCTTTTAGCTCGTCTATCATACCACCTTTTCCAGCAATAACTAATTTAGAATCATGATAATGTTCTAATATTTTTGGCATTGCTGATATTAGGTGTTGTACTCCTTTTTCATACACTAGTCTTCCAACATAAAGGATTATTTTTTCATTGTCCATAGCAAATCTTCTTCTAAAGTCGTAGTCTCTATCTACTCCTGTAAAGTTGTTTAGGTTTATTCCATTTGGTATTACACTAATTTTATCAAAAGGTAGTCCAAATAATCCTTGTACATGTCCTTTCATGTAATTACTATTTACTATTACTTCTGTAGCTTCATATGTTAAAAGCCACTCTGTATCGTTTATATATCTTTGTGTTTCATCATGAATTCCTGAGTTTCTACCTGATTCAGTTGCATGTATTGTAGCTACCATAGGTAAATCGAAAGACTGTTTTAAAGATTTAGCTGCATATGTAACAAGCCAGTCATGTGCATGTATAACGTCAAATCCACCTTCTTTATTTATTACTTCTGTAGCTTTTGCTATCATATTAAAGTTAAGTTGCATTATCCAGTCTATAAAATTATTTGGGTGTATCATGTAATTATCTACTCTATAAACTTCTACGCCTTTGTCGTTTTCGTATTCAGGTACATTTCCATCTCTATATGTAATTACTGTAACCTCATGCCCGTCTTTTATAAGTCTTTTTGATAAATCATGCACTACTCTAGCTATTCCGCCTACTATTCTTGGAGGATATTCCCATGTTAACATTAAAATTTTCATCTATGGTAAGCCCCTTTCCATATTTTTCCTTCGTTTTTTACACTTCTGTTTAATATTGTATACAATTTTTTTACAAAAGTAAACATTTTTTGCGAATTTTTTTATTTTTTTGTGTTAACTCCTATTATTCCTCCAATAACTCCTGCTATAATTCCACATCCCATCATCATAAGTGAGTTTAAGCCAATACCAAAATCCATAAATACCATACTAGATACTATGTATAATAATAGCATATAAACAATGCCTACAATTGCTCCATTTAAAATTCCATTTTGAGCTATTTTTCTTGTACTTAAATAACTTCCCATTAAAATACTAATTCCCACTATTGCTAAAACTACAGGTGTAATAGTACTTTCAGATATGTTTGTATATGTAAGTAGTATTGCAAATACAACCAAAAATATTGCAGAAACTATAATTGCAAGTAGGCTTCCTTTAATAATTCTTATGCTGTTTTCTTTAAATACACTATTTTCTTGTAAAATTCCCTCTTTTGTTTTTTGGTTTCTTTCTTCTTTTATTTCACTCATAATAACCTCCATCCTTTATTCTCTTTAAATTTTAATATTTACATTAAAATTTGAAGAGAATTTATTTTAATTTGTTTCTTTTAAATTACTAAACTTATTTTATTAATTAGTAATATAAATATATGTTTTTTTATTGATTATATGAGTATATTTTCAGATTTTATCTTTTATTTAATTTATTTTCTGTAATGTATATTTAAAAATATAAGGAAATTTAATTATATTATTTTATCAAAATAATATATGTTAGTTTCTAAGGCACATAAAAAAAGCAGAGTTTTATGGTTTATGCAAATATATTTTACATATGCACTCACTTTAATACTCTACTTTTTGGTAATTACTCTTTGTTGTAATCATGTATTTTATATAGCTATTCATTTGAATTTATATATAAACTATTATTTTAGAATTTAGACTATGCGTAATTATTATTTATTTAAAATATAATTCAGGATCTAAGTTTTCTGAACCGTGTAATATTTCGAAGTGAAGATGTGGCTCATCTGCAATTTCAAATGTAGCAGTATTTCCTACTGTTCCTATAGTTTGTCCTTGCTCTACTTTTTCTCCAACTACCACAAATTCTGCTGATAATAAGTTTGCGTATACTGTACTATAATCATTTGTGTGTTCAATTACTATGGTTAGACCATATCTTGGGTCATTTTTTATAGACTTAACAGTTCCTTCTTCTGCTGCTTTTACTACTGTTGTTTTATCTGCTTTTATATCTATTCCATTGTGTGTAACCCACTCACCTAATGTATTTGAATATACTAAATTTGTTTTTGCAAATTTCTTTGTTATTTCACCTTCTACAGGCATCTTAAATACAGGATTTTTTGCTTCTGCTTTTTCTGTACTATCTGTATTGCTTGTTTTTTCTTTGTTACTTTCTGTTGTAGTGTTTTCGCTGTCTTTTTCTGAACTTGTATTTTTATCTGTATTACTATTTTCTGTATTTGTTCCCTTAGAACTACTACTTGTACTATTTGTTTCTGTATTACTATTTCCTTTTGTTTCATTTTCTATTTTGCTTGTATTTACTGCTATTTTGTCTACATTATTTTCTACTATTTCATTTTGTGATTCATTTACGGTTTTTCCAAAAGAACTACTAGTTGCCTCATAATCTTCTGTAATTGAATTTATTTGTCCTAATTCCTGATAATCCTCGTTCCATTGTTTATTGTACATATAAAAAACAACAGCAAATATTATTATTGCAAGGACAAATATGGCTCCTGTTATATATAATATTTTTTTTGTATCAAAATTGTCTTCATTTTGATTTCTTCTCTTTTCTCTTCTCATCATAAAATAAATTCCTCCTTAAAAATTAGTTAATATGATTATTTACTAATTTTAGAAAAATATACAAAAAAATATTATATATCTACTATTTCCACTCCTGTATAATAGTGTTTTATTATTTCTTCATAGTTTTTCCCTTGTTTCGCCAAACTGTCTGCACCTGTTTGGCTCATACCAACTCCATGTCCATACCCAATTACTTCAAATTTTATATTGTCTTTATCTATAGAAAATGTAAAATTTGCAGACCTTAAAGCAAAAATATTTCTTACTTCTACACCTGATAGTTCTAGATTACCAATTTGTATAGTTTTTACCCTATTTCCTTCAGTATATTCTTTTATTTTTATACAATCTTCTTTTGAAAAATCTATTTCAAAATCCTTATGTTCATCGGTTATCTTTTTAATAAACTCTTCTTTAGTTAAACTAACTTCTGATTTATATTGACTATATGCATCCTCTCCATCTGTTTGGACTGCTTGTAAATACGGGTAATTGCTACCGCCCCATACATTTATTGGAGATTCTGTTGTTCCTCCACTATTTGAGTGAAAAAATGCATTTATTACCTTTCCTTCATATGTAATAATTCTTCCTTGTGTGCTATTTACTGCATTAACAATTTTATTCCAATTTCCTTCTCGTTCATTTTCACTCCATTTTGCTAGTCTATCTTCTTTTGAAATCCATGCTTGACAACAAGAAGCACTATCACAAATGTCTGCATTATCTCCTTTATGTTTACCGCTTACTATTTTGTATTTTATACAATGTATATGTTCTTGCCACAACCGCTTGTGCTTTTAGTGCTTCCTCTTCAAAGCTTGCTGGCATTTCTGCAGATACGACTCCATATAGATATTCATCTAGTGGTACTTTTTCTGTTTTTTTAGTTTCTGTATGATATAAATTTATTTCTTTATAGTCTTTGTAGTCATATGTGGATTCTGCAATTTGCTCTTTACCGCTTTCGTTTGGTTGCAAATTTTCCATTGTTTTCGCAGTATTTTGACTTTTGGGAGTAAAAATTACAGGAAGAAAAAAACAAATAAGCACAAATATTATTAGATATAACAAAATCTTTCTCATTTTTATATATTATTAATCTTTTTATAATAGATTAATACCTTTCTTTATGTTTATTTTGTAAAATAACACTTTTGTTATAAAATATATTTTATACTATTAATTTTACTTTCATACTTTCTAAAATTTTCTTTTCTATTCTGGAAATTTGTACTTGTGATGTATTTAATATTTTAGCCACTTCTGATTGTGTTCTTCCTTTATAATATCTAAGCATAATTATTTGCTTTTCTTCGTTATTTAAATTATCTATTAATTGTTTTAAAGATAGCCTATTAGCAATTTCTGTTTGTTCATCTATATTGCTACTTAGCGTATCTAACAAAGTTTGTCCATCATCTTGCTCTGATGTATTACTATATATGGATTCTACTGGATTAAAACTATCTAATGCTAAAGCAACATCTTCTTTTGATATTTTTAGTTTTTTAGCAACTTGTGTAATAGTTATATCTTGTCCAGTCTTTTTTAGGTATTCTCGTTGTAAGTCTACTATTTTTCTACCTAAGTCTTTTATACTTCTACTTATTTTTATTGGTCCATCATCTCTTATATGTCTTTTTATTTCTCCCATTATATATGGAACTGCATATGTACTTAATTTTACATCAAATGTTGTATCGAATTTTTTTATGCTTTTTATAAATCCTAATACTCCAATTTGATACAAGTCATCTATTTCAACCCCTCTATCTTTAAATCTACGAATAATGCTCCAAATAAGCCCTTTGTTTCTCTCTATTAGCTCTTCCATTACTGCTTCATCACCATTTTGAGCTTTAATAATGTCTTCTACATTATTATTGAATTCTTCCTCATTATCCACTAAGATACCTCCTGCTGTAAAATTTATATAATTATCTTTGCATTTTCCTCATCTTCCACAGATTTAGTATTTTCGCTTTTTTTAATTTTCTTTTTCATTACAATTTTAGTTCCAATTCCAATAACAGAGCTAATTTCTACTTCATCCATAAAACTCTCCATTATTGTAAATCCCATACCAGACCTTTCTAAATTTGCTTTTGTTGTGTAAAGTGGACGTCTTGCAAGCTCAATATTTTCAATACCTTTACCACTATCTGATATTTCTATTTCAACAATATTTTTAACTAGTCTAGCTACAATCTTTACAATTCCTTCTGTGTCTTCATATGCATGAATAATACAGTTAGTTACTGCTTCTGAAACAGCAGTTTTTATATCTGAAATTTCTTCAATTGTAGGGTCAAGTTGGGAAACAAATGCTGCCACAGTTATACGTGCAAAAGCTTCATTACTTGACTTGCTTAAAAATTCTAATTTCATTTCATTATCATACAAACCTTTCATTTTTCCTCCTTTTAACATACCTTTCTATCGTCATTAATTTTTATTATTCTTGTAATACCACTCATTTCTAATACTTTTTTTACTGAAGGTCTAGCATTTACTATTTCTACATCTCCTCCAAATAATTTTGCTACTTTGTATCTCCCAATAATTAGTCCTATTCCTGCGCTGTCCATAAAAGAAACTTCATTAAAATCAAATAAAACTTTTCTAGGCATATATCTTGTAATTTCATTATCCATTTTCCTCCTTATTTTTTCTGTAGTGTGATGGTCAATTTCTTCTGTTATTTTTAATATTAATAGCTTGTCCAAATCTTTATATTCACTTTTCAAAATTATCCCCCTTTCTTTTCTTAATGTATTATAATTCTTTTTCCATATTTTTCCTATAGCAAAAAATAAGAAGTTTTGACGAAAACGCAAAACTTCTCGACTTTTTTCGAGTTTTTCAAATTGATATTTAATAGCTAAATAACAATTATACTATTTTTATATAATTGAACAATTAAATTTAATTTTTTATTGCATAAAATAAAACCTAATATTATTTCAAATATTAGGCTTATTTTATTATTACATATTCTGAAACCAACATACTTCCACATTTTTTTGCAATAATATACTAGTATTGTATATATGTTATTTTTGCAAATGGTATAGATACATTATTCTAACAATCTGTTGCTATTTTTTGTACTCTATAACTCTAAAAGTCTATTTTTTACTGTTGCAAGCATATCTTCATATTTTTCTTTTTTGTTTTTTTCTTCTTGTATTTTTTCTGCTGGAGCTTTATTTACAAATCCAGGATTACTTAGCATTTTTGTAGCTCTTTGTATTTCACTTTCTAATCTTTCCTTTTCTTTTTCTAGTCTTTCTTTTTCTTCTGCTATATCTACAAGTTCTTCAAAAGGTATATATAACTCTACTCCATTGGCTAATACAGATATTGAGTTTTGTGGTATTCCTTCTTCGTTTTCTTTTATTTCTATTTCGTTTCCAAAACCTAGTTTTAAAATCCATGGTTCTGAATTTTCAACAGCTTCTTTAAGTTCTGTTGTTACAAATATTAATTTAGACTTCTTAGAAGGATGAACATTTCTTTGAACTCTTATATTTCTTATTCCTGTTATTATATTTTTTAGTTCTTCTATACTTTGTTCTTCTTTTTCAAATTTTAGTTTTTCATCGTATTCTGGCCATTTAGATATCATAATGCTTTCATCTGAATTATATAGTTTTGTATATATTTCTTCTGTTATAAATGGCATTATAGGGTGTAATAATTTTAAACTGTCTGACAATACTTTATTTAAAGTATATTGTGCTGCTAGTCTTGTTTTATCTTCCTTATTATATAGTCTAGGTTTTACCATTTCTATATACCAGTCACAAAACTCATTCCATATAAATGAATAT
>CAJMQM010000023.1 GCA_905215615.1 uncultured bacterium
AGCTATGAATTATATTGAAAAAAACAGTAATTTAAAAATTGATGATAGTTGGTATAAAGCAAAAGAAAAAATATTGAAAGGAGCTAACAATGGTTAAAATTTATCATCATAAAAATAAAAAAAGTAAATACGAAAAAACAAAAATAAGAATAAGTTTTAAAAGTAAATATCAAACACCGTTGTTTATGATTATAAGAGAATATTACGATAAAAAAACAAATGAAATTACCTATGCAGAAGTATTATTTGAAATAGAATAAAGAAGAGGTGCAGAATGTCAAATATATATGATATGTCCGGAAAAAAGAAAGTAATATTTACAGAAAATACTAAAACAGATATTACATATAAAGAAATAATGAAAATAATAATAGAACATGCTACAGAAGAGGGATGTCATCAAATATTTTGTGATGGTGGAATAAATATGTGCCCATCAGATGTATTTGGACCAGAAAAAATAGATAAGCAAAAAGAAGAAGATATTTGCAATTTTGAAAGTATAGGCTGTATAAAATGCTGGACTAATGCTATAGAGAATTTAAGAAAGGAAAATAAAGATGTTTAATGAAATTTGGGAAAGTATAAAAGAAATATTTACATTAATATATAACAGAATTAAAAAATATTTAATAAAACCGGCTTACATTACTTTATCATTATTTAGTTTATATTGTTTTATAAATTATCTGATACATTATGAAATATTATTAGCATTTGGAAATTTATTTGCAGCAATAGTATTTTTAAAATTATTAGAAGGGAGCGAATAATAAATTATGGAAGACTGTTTAATTATAGGTATAGATATAGCAGAAGGAAAAGATATAAGTTGTATGTCTGTTATTAGAAAAAATGGGGAAGAAATGCAAGTAATAAACCAATTATATAATACAGAAGCGGAAGATATATATTACAAATTAATAAATGTTTATGCAAAAGCACAATTTCCATTGATACAAGAAGAGGCAATAAAAAGAGGAATGAATAAAATATATAATATATATTCATATAAAGAAATATTAGAAACAATGAAAGAAACAATAAAATTAAAACATTATACTGAAAATGAAAGAAATTATATATTAAATAATTCGATACCTAAAAAAATGAGTGAAATATTAGCGGTATTTTGGCTAACACATACGAACGATGAATTTTTTAATTATTTTGGGTTTAATTGGGTGCCACCTATGAAATTACAGGAAAAAGCAAGAACTATAATAAATATAAAAGGAAGAGAAGAAGCGGAAAAACTAGCAAATATGGCATTAGTTAATTTTAAAAAGTCTGATATGGAATTAGACAAAGAAATTTTAAAAGATATAGAAAAAAATATAACATTAAATTTTGGCGTACCTAAAAATTATTTGAAAGGGGCTACTTATGAGTAAGGAAATAACACTTGAAGAATACGTTTTAACAAATTTACACCCGAGCGACTGGGGCTATTATATAAGATTAAAAGACAATATAGAATATCAGGTTTATTTTAGAAAACTAAGAGGGCAAAAATTGTATTATTTCATAAAAAAGGACAACGAAGAAATAAGACTAGATGAAGAAGTAAGAAAATGTTTCTTACAAAGTAAAAGAGAATATGAGAGGTACGGAATATGAAAAATTGTTTTAAAGAAGCGGAAAGAATCATAAAACAAGAAAACATAAAAGCAATAAAAAGAAAGAAAAATCAAAGAAAACATTTAATAAATACAATAGATTCATTAATTAGTGGTGGAATATCTGTTTTTGATTTAGAAGTGGTAAACAAAAACGCTATAAAAATAAATTATAGAGATAAAATAAAGGAACAAAATATAAAAATAAGAGAATTAGAGGAAAAATTCAACCAAGCACAAATTTTGATAAGAGCTAGAAATGAAAGAATACGAGATAAAGATAAAATAATAAATTTAATGGAGGAACAATTAGCAGGTTTAGCAATATTTGATAATGATATAGAAAATGCCTTAATTTTAGGCGATAAAGAAGAGGTTAAAAATTATTATGAAAGGAAAGCAGCAAATGAAGAAGAATAAAAAACAAAATTTAAAAGAAGTTGCTTATTTAAGAGAAATAAACAAGGAAAGAATAAAAATAAATGAAAAATTAAACAATACTTTAAAAGATTTAGTAAGAAAAGGCGAAAATTTGGAAAATTACGAAATATGGGCTAATAAAAAATGTGATATTTTTATACAACCTGTGTTTATTATAAAAAAATATGCTAAGGATTTAGAAAAGGAAGGTTTTGACAAAGATATAGCTTATGTAATAGTAAAAATAGATCCAGAAGCGGGAGAAATAGAAAATGAAACAAATTAATTACGAAGATGTAACAATAGCAGATATACAAACACTCTATAAAACAGGTTATATAACAGAAATTACATTTGACGCAGATAGTAAAACAATAAGCCTAAAAAATGATGAATATTTAGCAATAAAAGAAGTATTTGATAATTTAATAAATGCAGTACAAAAAGTTGCAGAAGCAGTATGCGAAGTAGGTAAAAAAATGGCAGAATCTTTAAGTTTAATTTTTCAAAATCTTAGTAATAAGAAATTAACAAAGAAAAAGTTTATAAAATTATTACAAAGTGAAGGAATACAACGAAATACAATAAATGAAATTGTAAAAGGCAATAAAGAGCCCTATACATATATGAGATATTATAGAACATTACAGAATCTCAAAAGATGAAAGGAGTAACGTTATGTATGAAAAATGCGATATAGAAGAAATGTTAAAAGGGTATTTAGTAAGTAAATCCCAGTTAGAAGAATTGGAAAATAAAATTGCGAAGAATAAAGTATTATTATCATACAATGGTAAGAAATATACAGAAAGTGAAGAAGAAGTAATAGAAGGAATGTCGTTAAGTTCGCCAGCTATATCAGATATGCCGAAGCGGAAATACAAATAAAATAAATAAACCAACAGAAAACATAGCATTATCATACAAGGACAAATTAACATATATCAATAAGGTTGATAAAATAAAGTTAATGAATGAAAATGTAAGAAATGAAGAAAAAGCAGAGCCATTACGTGATCTTGTAGGAAAAGTTGATAGAATGTTAAAGGCACTAAATAATGAACAAAGGTTAATTGTAAAAACTTACTATATGTACGAGCCTAAATGGAACTATGTTAATAATACATATTTTGAAGTATATAAGGAAACAAGAACAGTAAATCAATTAAAAAATATAAGGGATGCAGCTATGCAAATTATGTTAAAAGTAATAAATGTGTAAAAAATCAAAAATTGGTCAGAAATTTGGTAGAAATTATAAATTACTTTGTAATATAATTATAATTGGAGAAAGTTTAAGAGTACATCTTAAATAATTCTCTACTAAAAGGATATTCCCCTTTTATTTTAGCCAGTAAAAGAGTTCTATTTTATAGGACTCTTTTTTGGTGCTTTTAATTAATTTAGTGAAGTTTTTTAATAATGTAATACCAGTTCTTTAGAAATTCCAAAAGAAAGCTCCTATTAAATAAATTAAGTATGTTTTTCAGATAAACCTCCTGTAAAAATATAGATAAAAAACAATATTGTTTCTTCACGAATTAATTATTGAAAAAGCGAGGTAGTAGCCATGAAAGAATACAAAAGTAAAATATGTCCGAACTGTATAAACAAAGTATGTAGTAATAATATAGTTACTATTGTAAAAGGAGAAACAACAATTACAAAATGCAATGATTATATAGCAAGGAAAACAGATAATAAGAAATACTTAGACAAATATATAAACGAAATAAAACTAAGGGGAATAATAAGAAATGATAGTTAAAATGTGTGCAAAATGCAAGAAAATAATTGAATATCCTAATAGGTATTGTAGTGAATGCCAAGCAAAAGTAGATAAAGAAATGGAAGAAAGGCAGAAACAATATAACTATAGATATGATAAAAAAAGAGATCCTAAGTTAGTTAAGTTTCGTAAAAGTAAGGAATGGTTGCAGTTAAAAGAAAGATATTTACAAGACTTACAGCATAAATACGGAGATATAAAGTATGAGTATAGATGTGAAGACTGTATAGAAGAAAACAAAAAAGATCCTACTTATGAAATACAATTAGCAGAAGAAGTACATCATTTAGAATTTATAGAAACACCAGAGGGCTGGAAAAGAAGACTAGACTACTATAACTTACGTGCATTATGCCATGCACACCATGACAAAAGACATAATCGTTTTCAAAAGAAAGAAAGGGGGAATAAATATGATGCAAGAAAATAAACAGCAAGATAATGTAGTTACTGTAGAGGTTAATGTGAATCCGGAAAAAGCAAAACTATTTGTAAATGATTTAGTAAGACTATTAAATAGTTATGGACTAGATGGTATTAATATATGTAATGAAACAACAATACAAATAAACTTATTAGACTTAATGGATTACAGAGTAAGACCTTTAAAACCTACACAGGTTATACAAACTAAGCCAGATAGCTTAGTACAAAATAGAATAAATGATATAACAAAGTAAAGAAAGGATGATTTAAAATGAAACATATAGCAGATAAAGGATACACAGATGTAGTATTAAATAGACATATAGATAAGGATGCAATATTAGAAGAGGAGTACGCAAAAGACAATAAAGAATTAACAGAAGAAAGAATAAATTATTTAGTAAATGAAAGAAATTTATACATACCTGTTGAAGAAGAGGAAACACCAGATGACAAACAAGAAACAACAGAGGAAGATAACAAAGAAAAAATAACAAACGAAGTAGAAGAAAGCAACGAAGAAGAAACACAAAAAGAAAATGAATCAGAAGAATTAGAAGAAGAAAAAGAAGAGGCAACAAATGTTGAAACAGAAGAAGTAAAAGAAGATAAAGAAGCTGTTGAAGAGGAAGAAAGCAACGAGAAAGAAACAACAGAAGAAGAAACAAAAAAGAATACTACTAAAAGCAAAACAAAAAATACAAAAAAAGATAATGAAAAATAATTAAAAATTTTACGAACAGCTGTTACAATTACCCGTAGGGGGTGGTCAAAAAAGTATTGCTATCCTATGGGGAACCGGTGCAGGGGAGGTCTTCGTAGAAAAAACTCCCCATAATCGCTTCATCAGTAGCACCAAAATTCAAAAATGCGTATGCTAAAAATAGAGGTGGGAATTATGGCAGGTTATGGTAAACAAAGAGAGCCAATAGAACTTATTATAGCAAAGGGGAAGAAACATCTTACTAAAGAAGAAATAGCAAAAAGAAAAAGTACAGAAGTAAACACAGATGACTATAAAGATGTTAAGCCACCAAGCTATTTAAGTAAGAAACAAAAAAACGAGTTTATGGAAATTGCAACAAAACTTGTAGATATAGGAATAATGACCGAGTTAGACGAAGACTGTCTAGCTCGTTATTTAATATCTAAAGATAACTATTTAAAATTCACAAAGGCATTAAGCACAGCTTTTAAAAAGAAGTCGTCAAAACAAAATAAAGATAATATGGAAATGCAGGCTTTACTTTCGAGCGAGATAGATACTAACTTAATAAATCAAGACAGAGCTTTCAAACAATGTAGGCAATGTGCTAGTGATTTAGGATTAACTATTACAAGCAGATGCAGATTAATAGTACCAGAACCACCAGAAAAGCCGAAAGAAAATAAATTTGCTAAATTCGTGGGGTAATGATAGATAGAGTAACAGAATATGCTCGAAAGGTTGTAAACAGAGAAGTTTTTACAGGAGAATTACATAGACTAGCCTGTGAAAGACATTTAAGAGATTTAGAAAGACAGAATACAGCAGAATTTCCATATTATTGGGATGTTGCAAAATCAGAAAGAATTTTAGAGTACGCAGAAACCTTAACTATTGGAGAAGGTTTTGAAAAAAAGCCAGTACAATTATTAGGATTTCAAATTTTTGATATGGGTTGCTTGTTTGGTTGGTATAATGAAAAAGGC
The DNA here is from genome assembly GCA_905215615.1 of uncultured bacterium. Classification (GTDB taxonomy): domain Bacteria; phylum Bacillota; class Clostridia; order TANB77; family CAG-508; genus CAG-273. Next base: position 5,947 of record CAJMQM010000023.1, read on the forward strand.
AAAAGAAGGTTTAGAAGATCTTACGAATCAATGGCAAGACAAAATAGTAAAACTTTTAAAAATGGTATTAGAGGAACATATATTGCAGGATTTAGCGGTTATTATTACGGGAAATTATTTACAGCAGCAACTAAGAAACGTCAAGCAAGGCTTGCATGGGAAGAAATGTCAAAATTCATACAAAGTGATGAAGACTTGGCAGGACAAGATATTGCAAGTGAAAAAGACGGAATGTTTGCAGTAAAAGATTATAAATCAACGATTATTGCTAATGAAACGCATTGCACAATAGAGGTATTAAGTAAAGAAAGTGGTTTAGATGATGGATTCAGAGCTATATATGCAAGTATAGATGAATACCACCAACACAAAACGAATCAAATATATAAAGCTCTATATAATGGAACAAAATCACTTCCAGAAACATTAATAAGCATAATTACAACTAGAGGCGATAAAATTAATACGCCATGCTATGAATTGGATAATTATTGTTGTAATATTTTACGAGGAATTGCTATTGCAGAAGACTTCTTTGTTGACATATACGCACTAGATAAAGGCGACGATATATGGGATCCTAAAAATTTAATAAAAGCTAACCCTTATTTAGCAGCAAAAGAAGATACATTAAAAGTATTAATAACAGATATGCAAACTGCTAAAGATATGGGAGGAAATGAACAAAGGGACTTTATGGTAAAGTCCCTAAATATGTGGGTAAAAAACACAGATGACCAATTTATAGACATAGATAAATGGAAAGAATGCGAAACAGATAAAACTTTAGAAAATATGCGTGGAAAAGCCTGTTATGCTGGTATAGATTTATCAAGTGGTGGAGATTTAACTACAATTTCATTAGAGTTTCCGCTAGATAGTGAAAAATTTTATATTTATTCACATTCATTTATGCCTAAAGGTAGGTTAGAAGAACACATAGAAACAGATGTTGCACCTTATGATTTATGGGAAGAAAACGGATTAATAACTATAACTGGTGGGGCAAATGAATATAAGAACGACTATAAGTTTATTATTAATCATTTAAAAAAAATTATAGAAGCATACGATTTAAAACTTAAAGCAATAGGATATGATCCTCATAATGCCGATGGTTTTTTATCAGATTTAGAAGAATTTGGAGTACCTTTATTATCAATTACACAGTCTGCAAGATTCTTAAATGATGCAACAGAAGATATGAAATTAAATATTAAATCAAGAAAAATAGAGTATGACAAACAAAATGAACTTTTAAGCTGGAGTTTTTCAAATGCTAAAGTAGTAGCAAATAGTTTTGGCGAAATAAAAGTTGATAAAGAGCCAAGAGCTAAAACCAAAAGAATAGATCCAGTTGATGCTTGTATAGATGCCCATGTAGCTTATATGAAATTAAAAGAGGAAGATCCAGTAGACATTGACAAGGAAATGAAAAATTACTTGCAAATGATGAATTGGGGGGTGAGTAAATGAAAATTATAGATAAAGTTAAAAAATCTTTTAAGGCTTTAACTTCAAATAATACTAAAAATGACCAGTTGGCAGCATTAGTAAATTTTTTAGGTTTACAAGATACTGATAAAAGCGAATTGTCAGAAGCAACATATTTTGCTTGTTTAAAAGTATTAAGTGAAACTTTAGGAAAATTACCGCTAAAATTATTAAAACATAATGAAAATAACGGGGTAACAGTATGTAGGAATCATCCATTATATAGAGTTTTAAACGAAAGACCTAATAAATATATGACAGCAACTACGTTTTGGTCTACTGTTGAATACAATAGAAACCATTACGGGAATGCTTATGTTTTGATAGATACTAAGAAAAAGGGTAATGACGTAAAAACAAGTTTATGGATATTACCATCGTCAGATGTAGAAATTTGGTATGATGACGCTAAAAAATTAAGTGATATACCAGATATTTATTATATTTATACATGCTCGGCGGGAACATATAGATTTGGATCAGAAGAAATATTACACTTTAAAACATCAAGCTCTTTTGATGGAATAACTGGAATGTCAGTTAGGGATAAATTAAGAAGTACAATTATAGGAAATAACAAGGCACAAGAGTTAGTGAATCAAATGTACGAAAATGGTTTTACAGCAAAAGCAGTCGTACAGTACACATCTTCTTTAAATGATGAAAGTGCAAAAGAATTTGCAAAAGGAATTGAAAAATTTGCTACAGGAAAATATAGCGATGAACAAATAAAAAATATAATTCCTATTCCTCTAGGTGCTACTTTAACACCACTTAATATAAAACTTGCTGATAACCAATTTATAGATGTAAAAAAATATTCTGCATTGCAAATTGCTAGTGCTTTTGGAATAAAACCATATCAAATTGGAGATTATGAAAAGTCAAGTTATTCAAGTGCAGAAGCACAACAACTAAGTTTTTACATAGATACAATGTTATATATTATAAAGCAATATGAAGAAGAAATAAGCTATAAACTACTAGATGACGAAGAAGAAACAGAAGGCTACCATTTTAAATTTAACGTAGCTGTAATACTTAGAGCAGACCAAAAAACACAGGTTGAAACACTAAGTAAAGGTGTATCAAACTTTATATATACACCGAACGAAGCAAGAGCTTTCCTTGATTTGGAAGCAAAAGAAGGAGGCGATAGGCTTCTTGGAAATGGTGCTAGCATTCCTGTAGAATATACAGGTGCTCAGTATATACAAAATTTTGAAGGAGAGGAGGGTAAATTATACAAATGGATCCAGAAAACAATAAAAGAGGCATTGGAGAAAACCTTATCAAAGGCTTAGTTTGTAAATCTGCTAATGTAGAAAGTCAAGAAGTTACAGAAGAAGATTTAAAGAAAATTAATAAATTAACTTTAAGTCCTCTAAGTGCAGAAGAAGTATTTACATTTAAAGTTATTATGGGCGACAATGAATTAGACGATAGAAATTACGAGCCATTTAATTTAAATGCACTAAAAGATTTAAAAAGATTATATGTTGGTAAAACTATGATAAAAGATCATAGAAGAACAGCAGATAATCAAATTGCTAGAATTTATGATACCGAATTAGTACAAGAAGACACAAGCAAATTTACAGGTGCTGGAGAGATATATACACAATTAATTGCAAAATGTTATATGGTTAAAACAAATAGCAATGCTGATTTAATTCAAGAAATAAAAGCGGGAATAAAAAAAGAAGTTTCTACTGGTTGTAAACCAAAACATGCTTATTGTTCTATATGTGGTACAGACAATACTAAAACATATTGTCCGCACATGTGGGGACGTGAGTATGATACAGCAGCAGGAAAGAAAATTTGTTATTTTACTCTGGATGGTGCAAAGGAAGCGTACGAGCTTTCATTCGTTGCAGTACCAGCACAACCTAGAGCTGGAACAACAAAAAACTATCAAGAAGAAAAAGTAAAGGAAGAAACAGAAGAAACTGATATAATAGAAAATGAAGCAGACAAAACTGTTAAAAAAGAAAATATGGAATTAGAAAAAGAGCTAGATTTAAGAATGAAAATACTAGACTCTTTTATTTTTTCACAAAATCAAAAAGAAAAGGAAGGTAATTAAAAATGAATAAAAAAATGAGAGAATTATTAAATAAAATTGCACAAAAAAGAATGATGGCTAGAGATTTTATGGATGGGGAAAACAAAGACTTAGAGAAGGCAACAGCTTTAATGGACGAAGCTGACGAACTACAAAAAGAATATGATTTAGAGGCAAGAATGTATGCGGCAGAAAAAGAAGATAATACACCAACAGACGAAGAAGTATCAGAAGAAAAAGCAAATAAACAAGAAAAAAATGTAATCAAAGAAGTAGCAGACGCTATCAGAAGAGTTGCAAAGACTTTAAATGGAGGAACAGGAACAGAAGGAGGTTATACAGTACCAGCTGATATAGTAACAAAAATTCAAGAATTAAGAGAAAGTAAATTCTCTTTAGAAGAATTAGTAACAGTTGAAAGCGTTTCTACAATGTCTGGAGAAAGAACATATAAAACAAGAAAACAAAAGAAAGGATTTACAAAGGTTGGAGAAAAATCTGCAATTTCTGCTACTGAAGGTCCAGCATTTTCAAGAATAAAATATGCTATTGATAAATACGCAGGATATTTACCAATTACAAATGAATTGTTAGAAGATTCTGACGAAAATTTAGTAAATACAGTATTAGCATGGTTAGCTGATGAATCAAGAGTAACAAGAAACAACTTAATTTTAGCAGCAATAAAAACAAAAGAAGCTAAAGCTATAGATGCAGGAATAAAAGGTATCAAGTCTGTATTAAATAAAGAACTAGGACAAGCATTTAAACCAACTTCTGTTGTTGTTACAAATGATGATGGTTTAGATTATTTAGACCAATTAGAAGATAAAAACGGAAGACCTTTATTAAATCCAGATCCAACAAATAGTGCAAATATACAATTAAGAGCTGGTGCAACTGTTGTTCCTATAAAAGTAATACCTAACGATGATATGGCAACAACAGAATCAAAAGTACCATTCTTAATTGGAGATTTCAAAGAAGGAATTGTATTATTTGATAGAAAGAAAGTAAACATTATGACTTCTAATACAGCTGTTGTAGGAAGTGGCGAAGATGAAATAAACGCTTTTGAAGATGACTGCACAATATTTAGAGGTATTGAAAGAGAAGATGTAAAAGTAAGAGATGTCAAAGCATTTGTAAATGCTTATATTCTTGTAGAAGAACATGCATAAATAAAGGAGGACTAGCTTATGGCTGAAAAAGAAGAAGTTACTTATGTACCAGTAAGTATAGAAGAAGTATGCGATTATAAAGGCTTTTTAGTGGAAGAAGTCGAAGAGGACAAAGTAATAAAAAGAAATATTATAAGACTTATTAATTTTTCAAACTTGTATTTACAAGGTGCCATAGGCAAAAACTACCCAACAGAAGACGAAAGGGCTAAACAAATAGCCCTTTTAGTTATTTCTGATTTGTACGATTATAGAGATTTAGATTCAAAAAATATTTCAAATACAACTAGAAAGATTTTAAATGACTTAGAATGGCAACTAAAAATGGAGATGAGAAAAAATGGCTATGAACAAACTAATTAAATTTCAAAAATTAAATGCAGACATCGAAAAATGGGAAGATTATTACTCTTGCTATGCAGAAGTTAATAAATCAAGTGGCAACGAATACTTTAACGCCAGAACTAATATAACACAAAATACTTATAATTTTAAAGTTATGTATATAAGCAAATTAGAAGATATTATTTTTAATACATCTCAATACAGAATTTTATATAAAAATAAAAATTTCGATATAAAGAATGTAGATGATAAGCAGGAAAAACGTTTAAAACTAACTTTTGTTGCAGAATGCGTAACAATTTAAGGAGGCAACTATGGGAATAAATAATAATATAACTATTACTCAATTATCCCCTAAAATGCAAGAAATACTTAACCAGTATGCTGGTAACGTTATAGAAAAAGTAAAAACTTTGGCAAAAGATACTGCTGTAGAGTTGACTAAAAATACTAAAAGGGATTCGCCAGTAAAAACTGGGGAATATAAAAGACATATTAGTTATAAGAAAACTCGAGAAACATCTACAAGTGCTGTATATACATGGTATGTTAAGGATCCAGAATATAGATTAACACATTTACTTGCAAATGGTCATGCTAAACGAAATGGTGGCAGAGTACAAGGAAATCCATATTTAAGTGAAAATGTTATAGAAGCGGAGAAAAAATTTGTAAGTGGTGTAAAGGAGATAGTAGCAAATGAACATTGAAAATTGGTTTAAAGAAGGAACAGGATTTAAAATTAAAGAATTAAGATATTTAAAACCTCCAGCATTGCCTTATTTCTTATATGTAAATAGAAAAATAGTTAGAGGTGCTGATCTTCTTAATAATATAGTTGAAAACAATATTACTATTGAAAGATACAGCGAAACAAATAATGATAGTGATTTAAAAGAAATACAAAAAGTAAATGAATTATTAAAAAAAGACTATTATACCTATGATTCACAAACAGAATGGCTTGATTCTGAGGGTATGTATGGCACATTTTGGGTATTAGATCCAATTTTAGAAAAAATAAGAAAGGAAGGAAATTAATTATGGGTAAAAGAACTAAACAAACTATTACTTTAGGTAGTGGAAATTTATATATTACAGAGTTTTCTGGAAGTATTCCAGAAAATACAGAAATTGAAAAAGATACTAATTTAGCAGGATATATACAAGGTGGTGCTGAATTAGAGTACAAACCAGAATATTATACAGCAGAAGATGATTTAGGAAAAGCTAAAAAAACTATAATCACTAAGGAAGAAGCAAAATTAAAATCTGGTATTATGACATGGAACGGAGAAACATTAAAGAAATTAGTAGCTACTGGTAGAGTTACAGAAGATACCAAAAAAGGTATAAGAACTGTAAAAATTGGTGGTATTGATAATAACGACAATAAAAGCTACATTATACATTTCGTACATAAAGATCCTGTTGATGGAGATGTACGTGTTACTGTAGTTGGTAAAAATACAGCAGGCTTTACATTAGCATTTGCTAAGGATAAAGAAACTGTTATTGATGCGGAATTTGAAGCAGCACCATCAGATGATGAAGGAACATTAATTTTATTACAAGAAGAAATAGAGCAAACAGCCTAAAAAAATAGAGAGATGGTATAAAATAAACAGCCATCTCTCTTTAAAAGTAAAAGGAGGAATATTATTATGTATGATATGACAAAATTAAAAACAAGGTATTTTGATATAAAACTAAAAAATGGCAAAATATTGAATATAGAGCCACCAAAATTAAAAGTTTTAAAGAAAATAGCTGCTTTAAGCGAGGTAAAAAATACAGAAGAGTTAGGAGAAAAAGACATAAGCAACCTTACAGAAGCTGTATCTTTAGCTTTAAGCAAAAATAGACAAAACTTTAAAATTTCTACTGAACAAGTAGAAGATAATTACGACATAGACGAAATAGTGGATCTATTAAATAATTATTTTGAATGGGTTAATAGCATACAAAATTCAAAAAACTAAAATGTCCATATTATCCGGATAATGACGATAATATGGACACAGGTTATATTGTAGAAAGTATAGGGGAAAAAAGAGTTGCAGAATATTTAAGAATATCAATGCTAGAAGTAGAGGAATTAGATTTTGTAAAATATTTATTTTTTCTTAGAGAAGCATTTATATATAATTGTTCGCAAACTGATGAAGGTAGAGAATATTTAAAAAATGCTAAAAGATTAGAAAAAACTACTCCAGATAGAATTAAATTGAGAGAAAAATTGAAGAAACGAGCCAATTAATAGCTTGTTTCTTTTATTTTAGTAGGTGGTATAGATGGCGAGTAGAATACAAGGTATAACCGTAGAAATTGGAGGCGATACCACTAAATTAGGTAACGCCTTAAAAAGTGTCAATGATAAAACTAAAAGTCTACAAAATGAACTAAAAGGCGTAAATACGCTATTAAAAATGGATCCTACTAATGTTACACTTTTAAAGCAAAAACAAGATTTATTAAACAAAAGTATTGCAGAATGTAGAGAAAAATTAAATATATTAAAGTCTACACAAGCACAGGTACAAGAGCAATTTAATAAAGGAGAAATAACAGAACAACAATATAGAGATTTTCAAAGAGAAATTGTAGCAACAGAACAAAAATTAAAGAATTTAGAAAAAGAAGCTAAATCGTTTGGCTCTGTTGGAACACAGCAAATTGCAGCAGTTGGAACAAAAATGCAAACTTTGGGAAATTCTATAACTAATGTAGGTAAGAAACTAACTATTGTTAGTGCTGCTGCAAGTGCAGCATTAGTGGGTGTTGCTAAAAGTGCAATAGATTTTGAAACAGCATTTACAGGAGTAACTAAAACTGTAGATGGAACTGATGAAGAATTAAGAAAAATAAAAGAAGGTTTATTTGATTTATCAGAGGGGACTGCAAGTAGTGCAACAGATATTGCATCTGTTGCAGAAGCTGCTGGGCAATTAGGAGTAAAAACTGAAAATATTTTAGGATTTACTGAAACAATGGTAAGGCTAGGAGATTCTACAAACCTTTCCTCAGATGAAGCGGCAACAGCTATTGCACAATTATATAATGTTATGGGCTCTGATATAAATACTGTAGATAGATTTGGTGCTGCATTAGTTGATTTAGGAAACAATGCAGCAACAACAGAAGCAGATATTTTAAATATGGCTACAAGAATAGGCTCATCTGGTAAACAAGTAGGTTTAACAGAGCAACAAATTTTAGCCTTAGCAACTTCACTTTCAAGTGTTGGACTGGAGGCAGAAGGAGGAGGCTCTGCAATTTCTGCTGTTATTACTAAAATTGATAAAGATGTTGCCTTAAATTCTAAAACACTGAAAACATGGGCTAATGTAGCCGGTTTATCAGTAAATGACTTTAAGAATTTATGGCAAAATGACGCGATGTCTGCTATTCAAGCTGTAGTAAAAGGAATGGGCGACGCAAGTGCTGGTGGAGAAAACTTAAATGTTATATTAGATGATTTGGGTGTTACTTCATTAAGACAAACAGACACAATGAAAAGACTATCAAGTGCTTCAGATCTTATGACAGAAATGTTAAATATAAGTAATGATGCATGGACTCAAAATTCTGCATTGGCAACAGAATCGTCAAAAAGGTATGAAACAACAGCAGCAAAAATACAACAAGTAAAAAATACTGTGACTGAATTATGTAGCAAATTAGGGGAAATATTATTACCTATAATACAAAAAATATGTAATG
>CAJMQM010000024.1 GCA_905215615.1 uncultured bacterium
AATGAAAAGATTAGAAAGAGCATGTAGAACATGTTATCGCTCAGAAGGAAATATAACAGAAGATAGCTATAAAAACTTGCTTAACAATTGTATTACAAGAGGACACGAATCAGTATTAGAACATGAAAAAATTACTGTAAGAATATATAGTGATGTAGGTTCATACAAAGACTTAACAAGACATAGACTTGCAAGCTTTTCAGTAGAATCAACAAGATATTGCAGTTACAATAAAGATAAATATGGAAATGAAATAGCTTTTATTAATCCTGTATATATAGAAGATAAAGAAACATATGAAGTATGGAAAAATACAATGCAAGAAATAGAAAAAGGCTATATGAAAATGAAAGAACTTGATGCAACTACAGATATGTGTAGGGAAATACTACCACACTCAACAGCAGCAGAATACACAATGACAGCAAATGTAAGAGAGTGGAAACATATATTAGGACTAAGAACAACAAAACATGTTCATCCATCTATAAGACAAGTGTTAATACCATTACTAAAATATTTTAAAGAACAAATGCCAGAAATATTTGATGAAATAGAATATGATGAAGAATTTAATCCTGCATATTATGCAAAATTAACAGTAGAAGAAGAGGTATAATAAAAATAATAGGATTATAATACTTAACCTTTATATAGAAAATACATTAAACAGAACCAAAATATTAACTTTATTTTGGTTCTGTTATTTTTTAATATCCTAAATTTCCTAAAGCAGTAGCATATTGCTCATAATTTGGCATATATGTTCCTACCATTTTCCAAAAATTCTTTGTGCGAATTTTATATTTTAAGTGGCAAAACTCATGTAATATAACATATTCAATAGTTTTTTCATCATATGCAACAATATCTGGATTAATTGTTATAAAACTAGTTTCTACATTGCAGTTAGCAAGAGATTTTTTAATTCTTTTTATTTCATAGTCTTCTGGTGCCAATCCAGTTTCTACACGAACCTTTTCCATTATTTTTTCTATTTCTGCTTCTGCAATTTTATCATATAATTTTTCAGTTAATACTTTTAAAATTTGTTCTTCCGAAATTTTTTTATATTTGTTTGGAAGAATAATTTCTAAACTTTGGTTTATTAAATTCATAGTAGGTGTTTTTACATTTTTATAATATAAATTTATATTATGTTTTACACCTAATATTTTAATTGTACGAACATTATAATTAACAGAATTTCCTATAAAAATAGCATTATTTATAAAAGATGCACAAACACTGCTTTTTATAGAATTAGCAACATTTCTAGATTTTGTGACTGTTTTAACTTTTAATAAACTCATAGTAATACCTCCAAACATTTGATATACGAACGACTGTTCTAAAACTGTAATTATAATACAAAAAAATGTTCGTGTTGTCAATAGCTTTTTTAGAAAAAATTTAAAAAAGTTATATAAGCTTAGAAACTGTAAGAAAAAAATTTTTGTGGGTATAAATATATTAAAAACAGAAATACTAACATAGGGTGAAAATATGTTTATACCAAACTTAATTTATTATGAAAAAGACGCATTAAGCTACACTCTAGGGAAAGAATTATTTAATAAATATAGTGAAAAGAAAATTGAATTTATAGAAATAGAAAATCACAACAATATTGAAGAACTACGAACAAAAGGTAATAGTGAATTTATAAATTTAAAAAGAAATTTAATTATAGGAATAAGAAAAACACATAAATTTGTACCAAACTATAAAGTGTCAAATTACTTAGTACCATATACCTCATCTGGTTGTACTGCAATGTGCTTATATTGCTATTTGGTATGTAATTACAATAAATGTTCATACTTAAGGTTGTTTGTAAATAGAGAAGAAATGCTTGAAAAAATAAAAAAAGTAGCTAATAAAGAAGAAAAAAACTTGGTTTTTGAAATAGGTAGTAATAGTGATTTAATCTTGGAAAATACTATTACAAATAATTTAGTATGGACAATTGAAGAATTTAAAAATAATCCAAAAGGAATTCTTACATTTCCAACTAAATTTGATATGGTAGACCCCATTTTGCCATTAGAGCATAATGGCAAGGTAATTGTTAGGATGAGTGTTAACCCAAAAGAAATAATAAGAACAATAGAAATAGGTACATCTCCATTAGAAAAAAGAGTAGAAGCCATAAATAAACTAGCAGAGGCAGATTATAAAATAGGAATTTTAATAGCTCCTGTAATACTAGTAGAAAATTGGAAGGCACAATATGAAGAGTTACTAAAATTTTTAGAAAACAACTTAAGCGAAAAAGCTAAAAGGAAAGTGCTTTTTGAAATTATATTTATGACATATAGTTATGTACATCGTATGATAAATAGTGAGGCATTTCCAACACTAATAAATTTATATAATCCAAGCATAATGACAGGAAGAGGAAAGGGAAAATACTGTTATAGAGCTGATGTTAGACAAGAAGCGGAAAAAGAGTTGTTATTGCTTATGAATAAGTATTTTCCGAATAATGAGATAAAATATATATCGTAAATAATAGCCTACAAATAGAATAATATACTAGCAGGAACATTTAGTACAAATGAAGAAGATGGAAGAGCAATACAAGTAGGAGAATAAAAGTTAGTTACTATTTTGACAATATAACAAAATAGTAGTATAATAATGGATACTGGCAAATTACCAATATTTTAATTTTAGGAGATGGATCTATGAGAAGAGAGCGGTATTGTAGTTTTGCACATCTGTTAGGAATGGCATTTTTGGTTAGTATGCTCTGTACAGCAACAATTAGTACCATAATGATCATTGCGCAGATAGTATTAGGCGTATTCTCGGAAAATAGCCTTGTACAGTATGCAATTAAGGTAACCATGGAGCAAGAAATTTTAAAAAGCATGATTTTAGACTTGACTGGAGGCGAAATGTTTTCTATTGTATTTACAGCAGTGTTCTTTACAATAACTGTATTTATGTCAGTGTGTACACTAAAATATGCATTAGAATCTGTAAGATTTTCCATTATAACTGTGCTAGCATATGTAACGTTAACTTTTGTCTATTTGTATGTTATTAACTTAAAGTTATCCGTGAACAAGGCAGATATATTTTGGATAGAATTAATTTCCATTTTAATTTGTGCAATTACAATAAAGCCAATACAAAATGTCTTGTGGACTAGTATGGCCGAACCGCCAAAGTACCGTTTTTGTAGCTCGTTTTCAATAACAATGTTTGCAATTACTATAGCAGTCACATTTATAATGATAGATTTGTTAACTTATGGAGTAAACTATCTCACATCAGTTCTTTTTAGCAACCTACTTAACCTGCCATCAATAGGGTTACTGTTAACTAAAATTGTTACAGTAATTAAATGGTACTTATTTACGATAGCTTGGGGAGAGGTGGGAAAACTACATGACCACATAATTGTGAAAGAACTAGAAGAAAGAGGTATCCGCTGACAAAGCGGATACCTCCATATTTTATATTTTGATAATTCTTATAAACAACTTGAATTTAACATAATTTCATAGTATAATAAAAATATGAGTTATAAACTCTATAATATTATGAAGGGAAGATATAATTATGCAAAAAGAACGGATAGGAAGCTTTGTACACATGTTAGGGTTCTCGGTAATAGTAGCAATGATTTATGCTACAGTAATAAGTATGATAGTAGAGTTAACGGTTTTGACAGTAAACATGTTTCCGAAAATCATTAATGTTTCATTGCGAGATGGTGGTTTCTTAAATATGATGTTACTCGATTTGCTAGATGCAAAAGCTTTTTCAATTATGTTTACGGCAGTATTTATAGTGACTTCATTTTTAAAGACGAGCCAATTGTTAAATTATCGTTTAGAAGGTTGGAAATCTAGTTTGTGCATGGCAATAGTATATATAACATTATTCTTTATGTATTTTGCCTTAAATAAAACCATTTTCGTATCAAAAACCACTATATTTATAATTGCCCTGTTAATAGTGTTGTTAGTAGAGCTTAGCAGGAATGGAAAAAAAGACATTGTATTATGGACTACTATGGAAAAAGCTCCAAAATATTATAATGCAAACCTCTTTTCAGTAGTAACTCTTGTAATAGTAATTGTAGCAATATTTGTATTAATAAGCTTATCCACGTTTGTGATTAATAAATTCCTATGTTTTATTTGTGATGTATTAATTTTTCCATATATATCATCTATATTAAAGATTGCTATAACTAAAATTTTAGATAGCCTAAGATATTTTTTTATGTTAGTATCATGGGCGTATATGGGAAATATACACGATGGCATAATTGCTTCACAGTTTGAAGAAAGAGGTACCCGCTATTAATGCGGGTACTTTTTTGAAGAAAAACACTTGACAAAAGAATAAAAATGTTGTAAAGTATATTAGCATTACAAAAGTAGTGCTAATATTTTTTGTTACTTAGGGAAGTGGTAAAAGTGGAAGAAAAAGTTAAGCTAAGTATATTATGCCAAATATATGGTAAAATGCTAACAAAAAAACAATATGAAGTATTAAACGATTATTGTAATAATGACTTATCACTATCTGAAATAGCAGAAAATAATGGTATTACTAGACAGGCAGTAAGAGATATAATTATGAAAGGGGAAAAGAAACTTTTCGAGTTAGAAGAAAAGCTTGCATTTATGGAAAAGACAATGGAACAAGAAAAACAGATTCAAGAAATACTAGCAGAACTAAGCAAAATAGAAAACACATCATCAGATAAGAAAATAGCAAAAATATTAGAACATGTTAGTAAAGAATTAAGCTGTTTAGCTTAAATTTAACATAGTAGGAGGAAATTACTTATGGCTTTTGAAGGATTATCTGCTAAGCTTCAAGAAGTAACAAGAAAACTTAGAGGCAAGGCAAGAATTACAGAATCAGATTTAAAAGAAATTTTAAGAGAAGTAAAACTTGCATTATTAGAGGCAGACGTAAACTATAAAATAGTAAAAGATTTTATAGCTTCAATTCAAGAAAAAGCGTTAGGGCAAGATGTACTAAAGTCTTTAACACCAGGACAGCAAGTAGTAAAAATAGTTAAAGACGAACTAGTAAATTTGCTAGGTGGAGTAGAAAGCAAAGTAAACTTTACACCAAATCCTCCAACAGTAATTATGTTAGTAGGTCTTCAGGGGTCTGGTAAAACAACAACAGCAGGAAAACTTGCTAATTTATTTAGAAAAGAAGGAAAAAAACCATTACTTGTTGCATGCGATGTATATAGACCAGCAGCAATAAAACAATTACAAGTAGTTGGCAGTCAATTAAATATACCAGTATTTGCAAATGAAAATTCAAAAGATGTTGTACATATTGCAAAACAAGCTATAAACACAGCTATAAGCAAACTAAATGATGTAGTAATATTAGATACAGCAGGTAGACTTCATATAGATGAAGAACTTATGGACGAATTAAAAAATGTAAAAGCATCTGTAAAACCACATGAAATTTTACTAGTTGTAGATAGTATGACAGGTCAAGATGCAGTAAATGTAGCAACAGCATTTAATGAAAATTTAGGAATAGATGGAGTTGTACTTACAAAACTAGATGGAGACACACGTGGTGGTGCAGCATTATCTGTAAAAAAAGTTACAGGAAAGCCAATAAAATTTGCAGCAACTGGTGAAAAATTAAGCGATATAGAAGTATTTCATCCAGAAAGGATGGCTAGCAGAATTCTTGGCATGGGAGATGTACTTTCAATAATAGAAAAAGCAGAAGAAGCATTTGACATAGAAGAAGCCGAAAAAATAGAAAAACAGCTTAAGAAAAAAGAATTTGACTTAGACGATTACTTAGTGCAATTAAGGCAAGTAAAGAAAATGGGGTCTTTCTCATCTATTTTAAAAATGATACCAGGTATGGGGCAAATTAAAAATTTAAAAGTAGATGATAACGAATTTAACAGAATAGAAGCAATTATTTGTTCTATGACCAAAAAAGAAAGAAGAAACCCAAAAATTTTAAATGGAAGCAGAAGATTAAGAATTGCAAAAGGTAGTGGAACAACAGTACAAGAAATAAATAAGTTTATGCAAACTTTTGAGACTACACAAAAAATGATGAAAAAGTTACAAACAGACAAAGGCAGTATGAAAAAATTAATGAAAGGTATTAACCCAGAGGATTTAAAAGATTTAAAATTCTAACATAACAATTAGCACAGCATAAATTTTTATAGACTATAGTAATAGTTATATTTAGTACTTATTAAATTTAATAAACAAGATTTTAATTTTTTAATTTTATATAGATAGTATTTTTAGGGAGGTGAACTTTAATGGTAAAAATAAGACTACAAAGACAAGGTGCAAAAAAAGCTCCATTTTATCATATCGTTGTTGCAGATTCTAGAAAATCTAGAGATGGAAAAATAATTGAAAAAATTGGAACATATAATCCAATGACAGAACCTTCTACTATAGTTCTTGACAAAGAAAAGGTAGAGCAATGGATTAAAAACGGTGCAAAACCAACAGATTCAGTAAAAGCTTTATTAGAAAGAGCAAAATAATAGTGTTTGAAAGAAAGGCAAAAACATGAAAGAAATATTAAATATTATTTTAAACAACCTTGCAGATAATAAAGATGCCATAGAGATAGTAGAAACAGAAAAAGAAAATCATGTAGATTTTCATGTAAAAGTTGCTCCTACAGACATGGGTAAAATTATTGGAAAACAAGGGAAAATAGCAAAATCAATTAGAACACTTATGAAATCATTAGCATCAAAGGAAAAGAAAACTGTAAGTATTGAATTCTCAGACAAATAAAGGAGTATTATGAAGCAAGAATATTTCGAAATTGGGCAAATTGTAAACACCTTTGGAATAAAGGGAGTAGTAAAGGTAAATGCTTTTACAGATGAGCCTTTAGAATTTGAAAATTTAAAAACAATTTTAATAGAAAAAAATAAAAAACTATTAGAATTTGAAATACAAGAAGTTAAGCTACATAAAAATCAAATATTACTTAAAATAAAAGGAATAGAAGATATAAATGAAGCAGAAAAATACAAGGGTTGTTATATAAAACTTCCAAGGGAAAAGGCAAAAAAGCTTCCAGAAAATACTTACTTTATAGCAGATTTAATAGGGTTACAGGTTTATACAGATAATGGAGAATTACTTGGAAAAGTAGATGATATTTATAATTCGGGTTCAGCAGATATTTATGTAATAAAAGATGAACTAGGAAAACAAATACTTTTGCCAGGAATTAAAGAAGTTATAAAACAAATTGATGTAGATAATGAAAAAATAATAGTTCACTTAATAGATGGATTAATATAGGAGGCAAGATGAAATTTGATATTCTTACTCTTTTTCCAGAAATGTTTACACCATTAAAAGAAAGCATTATAGGAAAAGCAGTAGAAGATAAAAAGATAGAACTTAACTTAATAAATATAAGAGACTTTTCTAAAGACAAACACAAAAAAGTAGATGACACACCATATGGTGGTGGTGCCGGTATGGTTATGAAAGCAGATGTTGTCTATGATGCATATGAGTCAGTAAAAGAAAAAGATGCAAAAGTTATCTTTTTATCACCACAAGGAAAAACTTTAAATCAAGAAAAAGTAAAACAGCTTGCTAAAGAAAAACATATTATTCTGCTATGTGGACATTATGAAGGAATAGACCAAAGGGTTGTTGATGAAATTGTAGATGAAGAAATATCAATTGGTGACTATGTTTTAACAGGTGGGGAACTACCTGCAATGGTATTAATTGATAGTGTTAGTAGATATGTGGAAGGAGTACTAAGTGAAGACTCTGTAAAAGAAGAATCCTTTACAAATAACTTATTAGAATATCCACAATATACTAGACCAGAAACATTTCACGGAATAAAAGTGCCAGAAGTCTTACTCTCGGGGCACCATGAGAATATAAAAAAGTGGAGAGAAGAGCAAGCACTTAAAAATACTCTTCAAAAAAGACCAAATTTATTAAAAGGAAAGGAGGATATTCAATAATGGATATCATAAAATCAATAGAACATGAACAATTAAAAGATAAGATACCAGATTTGAAAGTTGGTGATACAGTAAGAGTACACCAAAAAATTAAAGAAGGTAACAGAGAGAGAATACAAGTTTTTGAAGGAATTATAATAAAGAAACAAGGTGGAGGATTAACAGCTACATTTACAGTAAGAAAAATAGCTTATGGTGTTGGAGTAGAAAAAACATTTTTAGTTCACTCACCATTAGTAGAAAAAGTAGAAGTAGTAAGAGTTGGTAAAGCAAGAAGAGCTAAACTATATTACTTAAGAGACAGAGTTGGTAAAGCTGCTAAGACAAAAGAAAATATAGGAGCTAGAATTGAAACTAACGAAATTACTATAAAAGAAAACTTAGAAGAAGCACCTGTTTCTGAAGAAGCTACAACACCTGTAGAAGACAGCAAGGAAGAAGCACCAGCAGTAAAAGAAGAAGTTCCAGTTGTTGAAGAAGTTGTAGATACAGTTAAAGAAGAAAATGTTGAAACTGTAAAAGAAACACCTTCTAAAGAAGAGCAAGAAGAAAAAGTAGAAGATTTAAAAGAAGCTTCTGAAAAAGAAAGCAAATAATTAAATAAAAAATAAACTTTGTTATATAAAATAGCAAGGTTTATTTTTTTCTTTGTATTTTGGATACTATAAGTCTTATTTATAAAAAATGCTAAAAAATTAAAAACTATTGACTTAAAAAATCGTATTGGTAAAATTATAATGTAAATTTAATAGAAAAGCAAAGGAGAAAAATTATGATAATGTTTATAGTAGTAGGAGTTATTTTTGCAGTAGTAGGTGTTATCTTAATGATAGTTACACATGGAAAGAAGGTTCGTTGCACAAGCGTAACAACAGCAAACGTGGTAGATATTATAAGAGATGTTCAGAGAAATTATTCTTCTAATAGAACTAATGTTGGAAGTGGTGCTAATATAAGAGTTGGAAATGTAAACATTGGTGTGGGAAATGGAGCATATAATGATACATACAATACTACTTCTTTTTCACCATTATTTGAATATACTGTAGACGGTGTAAAATATGTAAGAAAAGCTAGCACAGGTTCTTCTTCACCTAAATATGGAATTGGAGAAGAAGTAGAAATACATTATAATGCTAGTAACCCAAACGAATTTTACGACGGAAAAGGTAATGCAAGTATGATAATGGGGATGATATTCACAATTTTAGGAATATTATTCATAGCAATATACTTGATAATGCAGTTAGTATAATAAAATTATAAACAGAATTATTACGTGTAAAACAAAAATATAGAAGATTAATTTAAAATAAAAAGAGTTTACTAAAATTTTGAATAAACTAAAGATGTTAAAAAAATAACATTTTAATTAATTCAATATAGTAAACTCTTTTTTTATATGATATAATCAAGTCGAAAAAAGTAGAATAAAGGAGCAAAAAATGTCAAATTTTGTACACTTACATATACATAGTGAATATAGCTTGCTAGATGGAGCAAATAGAATAAAGGATTTGCCAGTTCGTGCAAAAGAGCTTGGTATGGATGCAATGGCTCTTACAGACCATGGGGCAATGTTTGGAGCAATAGATTTTTATAAAGCTTGCAAAGCAAATGATGTTAAGCCAATAATTGGATGTGAAGTATATGTAGCTCCAAGAAGTAGACTAGATAAAGACCCTAACTTAGATGCTAAATATAATCACCTAATTTTACTAGCCAAAAACAATGATGGGTATAAAAATTTAGCAAAACTTGTATCATTGGGCTATACAGAAGGTTTTTACTACAAGCCACGTATAGATAAAGAAACATTAGAAAAATATCATGAAAATTTAATATGTTGTAGTGCCTGCTTAGCAGGAGAAGTAAACCAAGCTATTTTAAAAAATGATATGGAAGAAGCAAAAAAAGTAGCACTATGGTTCAAAAATTTATTTGGGGAAGATTATTATTTAGAAATACAACATAATGGTATTAAAGAGCAAGTTTTAGTAAATCAAAAATTAATAGAACTATCAAGAGAACTAGACATACCACTTGTTGCAACAAATGATGCACACTATTTAAAAAGAGAAGATGCATATAACCATGAAGTACTTTTATGTATTCAAACTGGAAAGAAAATGTCAGACCCAGATAGGATGCACTTTGACACAGACGAGTTATATGTAAAATCTCCAGAGGAAATGATAGAATACTTTAAAAATGTGCCAGATGCAATAGAAAATACAGTAAAAATAGCAGAAAAATGCAATGTAGAATTTGAATTTGGACACACAATACTTCCAAATTATGATGTCCCAGAAGAATTTCCTACACATTATGATTACTTAAAGAAGTTATGCGATGATGGAATAAAAAATAGGTATGGAGAAAATCCTTCAAAAGAAATACTAGATAGAGCAGACTTTGAAATGAACGTTATAAAACAAATGGGATATGTAGATTATTTTTTAATTGTTTGGGATTATATTCATTATGCAAAAACACATAATATTCCAGTTGGACCAGGACGTGGTTCAGGAGCAGGTTCTATTGTTGCATATGCAATAGAAATAACAGATATAGACCCTATAAAATATGGCTTATTATTTGAAAGATTTTTAAACCCTGAAAGAATAAGCATGCCAGATTTTGACGTGGATTTCTGTTATGAAAAAAGAGACCAAGTTATAGATTATGTATGTAGAAAATATGGGCATGACCATGTATCACAAATTATTACCTTTGGTACAATGTCTGCAAGGATGGTAATACGTGATGTTGGAAGAGTTTTGGATGTACCATATGCCGAAACAGACAAAATTGCAAAGATGGTTCCAAACGAAATACATATAACAATAAAAAAAGCAATGGAGCAAAACAAAGAACTACGAGATTTGTATGAGCAAAATCCAGATATGAAAAAAATGCTAGATATTGCAATGGCATTAGAAGGTATGCCAAGACAGGCTTCTACACATGCTTGTGGAATTGTTATTACAAAAGACCCAGTTGTGGATTATGTGCCACTTTATAGAAGAGATGACATTATTTCTACACAATATATTATGACAACATTAGAGGAGCTAGGACTTTTAAAAATGGACTTTTTAGGTCTTCGTACACTTACAGTTATACAAGATACAATAGACTTAGTAAAAACCAATAGAGGTATTGATGTAGAATTTGATAAAGATATGAACGACCCAGAAGTATATAAGCTATGGCAAGAAGGTAACAGTGTTGGAATATTCCAATTTGAAAGTCAAGGTATGACTAACTTCATGAAAGAATTAAAACCAGACTGTCTAGAAGACATTATAGCTGGAGTTTCTTTATATAGACCAGGTCCTATGGACCAAATACCAAGATATATTGCAAATAAAAAAGACCCAGAACATGCTGTATATACACATCCAGCGCTAAAACCTATATTAGAGGTAACTTATGGCTGTATGGTCTACCAAGAGCAAGTTATGCAAATAGTTAGAGATTTAGCAGGCTATTCTTTAGGAAGAGCAGACTTAGTAAGACGTGCAATGGGAAAGAAAAAGCTTGATGTAATGGCTAAAGAAAGAGAAAACTTTATACATGGTCAAGTAGACGAAAATGGTAAAGTTGTAATAAATGGATGTGTTAGAAATGGTATTGATGAAGCATCTGCTAATAAAATATTTGATGAAATGTCAGAATTTGCTAAATATGCATTTAATAAATCACATGCAGCATGTTATGCAGTAGTTGCTTATAGAACAGCATATTTAAAAGCTTACTACCCAGTAGAATTTATGGCAGCAATGCTTAATAGCTTTTTAGGAAATCTAGATAAAATACCAGCATATACGGAAGAGTGCAAAAGGTTAAATATTAAAATATTAAAGCCAGATATTAATAAAAGTTATACAAAATTTACTGTAGATAGAGACGAAATTAGATTTGGACTAGGAAGCGTAAAAAATGTTGGCACAGCTGCTGTAGACGAAATTGTGGCAGAAAGAAATAAAAATGGAACATTTAAAAATTTCACAGACTTCTGTGAAAGAATACAGGAAACAAGTGTAAACAAAAAGTGTATAGAAAGTTTAATTAAAGCAGGAGCTTTTGATGGATTTAGTGAAACAAGAAGAACTCTAATAGAATCATTTGAAGGAATTTTAGATACAATCTCTTCAAATAACAAGAAAGAATTCGAAGGTCAGGTTAATATGTTTGACTTAGGTGGAGATACATCAAAAGAAATGAAATATACATTTAAAACACTTCCAGAATATAATAGAAAAGAATTGTTATTTATGGAAAAAGAAATGCTTGGATTATATATTTCAGGACATCCACTAGATAATATAAGGCATCAAATAGAAATGCAGACAAATATAAACACATACCAAATGAGACAGTTAGAAAATACAGATGAACTTGGAGAAGAAATAAGGCAAGAGGTAAAAGATGGTGAACAAGTAAAATATGCAGGTATAATTACCAAAATTAAGAAAAAATATACAAAAAATAATAAACTCATGGCATTTGTAACAATTGAAGATTTGTATGGACCAACTGAAATAATATTATTTGAAAGTGCTTACCAAAACTGTGCAAGTATATTAATGGAAGATAATATAGTATTAGTAACAGGAAGGCTAAGTGTAAGAGAAGATGAAGAAACTAAAATAGTAGCAAACCAAATAACAGAATTTACAACTAGAAAAAAGAGTATATTTGTATTAAATGTTACAAACTTAAATGACGACTTAAAAGTAAAGCTAAAGGGAGCAATAAAATTCTTCACAGGAGATAGAAACAATATGCCACTTGAAATTATAAACAATGAAACAAAAAGTATGGCTGGAGGAATATACATTACACCAGAAATTCTTAAAGAGTTTCAAGAATTAGTTGGTGTAGAAAACGCTAAAGTAGAGGAGGTGGAATAAAAGTGAACTTAACTTATAACGATGATGGGCAAAAAGAAAAAACAAGCGAATATGTTACTAAAAAGAGTGTTATTATAGTAATAATAACATTTATTATAATACTAGTTATATCTATAGTTTCTTTAATATTATATTTTAATGATAAACTACAAAAAACAGTAGAAAGTATAGAATTAAAAGACAGCTTAACACTTATACAAGATGAAGATGATGCAGGATTAAATAATGTAAGAGTAGAATAGAACTTTTATTAAAAAATAAATAAAACCATATTCAGATTAAAACAAAAGCTTAGAAGAATATAATAAAAGCAAATAAATAATATTGGTGAGTTGCAAAAATAAATTCAAAATTAATAAAGTATTAAGAAATATATTATAGATAAAGTTGACAGTATACATAAAATGTGATAAAATATTGTCGGGTTAAAGGAGGGAACTTTATAATGAAACATAAAAGTATATCAATTATTTTTATTTCATTTTTAATCATAGCAATTCTACTAATGATGAGTCCAAGAATGCTAGCATACACAATCCCAACGGTAGAAAATCTTAAAGTTGAATATAGCGACGGAACAGCAAACTTAAGTTGGTCAAGTGTAACAAATGCCGATGGATACGAGGTTTTTGTTAACATCCCAGGTTATGGTTATGTTAATATTGGTTCTGTATCACAAAATAAAGTTTCTGTAATAGGAATTTCAGAAGGTACAGCATATTCAGTAAAAGTAAGAGCTTATGAATATGTAAACAACATTAAAGAAGTTGGAAGCTTTTCTAATGAAATAGACTTTGACACAAACAAAGAAGCAGATTTAGATAAAGTAACTGGACTAGAAGTTAATGTTAAAGGAAATATTGCAACTGTAAATTGGAAAGAAGTTTCAAATGCAACAGGTTACGAAGTATATGTAGATATACCAAATTACGGATATCTAAAAATAGGTTCTGTATCTGGAAATGCAGCAATATTAACAGGTTTCCAAGTGGACGGAAAATATGCAGTAAAAGTAAGAGCATATAAAGGAACAAACGGAAAAGATGGTTATGGAGATTTTTCAGCATCAAAAACATTTTACATAGACAGTGAAGATTTTGATGACGACAAGAAAATAGAATTAGACCAAGTAACAGGTCTTGACTATGAATTAGATAAAGACAAAGTATATTTAGACTGGAAGAAAGTAACAAATGCAGACGAATATATTGTTTATATTTCAATAAACAATAGTAGCTATAATGAAATAGGAAGAGTTACAAACAATAATGCAACAATAAACAGCTTAAAAGAAAACACAACATATAAAGTAAAAGTAGTTGCATACAACGAAGATGACGATGTTTATGGTAAAGAGTCTAAAGTTATAACATTTAAAACAGACAAGGACTTTGAAGACAAAATAGACTTAGGCAAAGTAACAAACTTAACAGTAGATGTAGAAGGAAATAAAGC
>CAJMQM010000025.1 GCA_905215615.1 uncultured bacterium
CTTCATGCAAATAAATTATACCAGAATCGTTTACTTTTATTCCAGTACTAAAAAAATCTATAAATTGCCTAAAGTCTGGATTTGGGTAATATAATCTTAACAGTTCTCCATTTTTGCTATATGTACTTAATATGTTTTTGCTTCCTATAAAAGCATCATTATAATATTTTGTTCTCATTTGTTAACTCTCCTTATTTTAAAAACTATTGGCAAATATACTTTGCCAACAGCCTATATTTAGTATCTTATAAAAACACTAAATTTTAATCATTTTCTACAATTTTTAATATTTGGTTTTCTAGTTCTTTTAGTCTAAGCTTTAATCTTGCAATATCATCATCTGTTGCATCATCTGTTAAGTAATCTGCCTTTACAATTTCCTCCATGTCTGCAAGTTCATTTTTTAGTATTCTCATTTTTTCAATTACTTCTGCTCTTGGACTTTCTTCTCTTTGTGCTAACTTGCTTTCTAACTGATTTACCTTTTCTATTAAATCTTCTTTTAGTTCATATACTTCTCCAAAGTCTGGTATTATAACAGGTATATTTGTTTCTTTTAGTATTTTTTCTTTTAATATTTCTTGTCCTTCGGGTTCTCCATGTACTAAAAAGATATGTTTTGGTTTTGTAATAAATGAATATATAAAATTCATTAGCCACTCTTGGTCTGCATGACCAGAATACCCTTCTATATATTCAATTCTGGCATTAACAGCAATTTCTTCTCCAAATATTTTTATTGTTTTTGCCCCATCTACTATTCTTCTTCCTAGTGTTCCTGGTGCTTGGTAACCTACAAATAAAATAGTGCTATTTGGATTCCAAATATGGTGTTTTAAATGGTGTTTTATTCTTCCAACTTCACACATACCACTTGCAGATATTATAATTGCTGCCTCTTCCATTTCGTTTAAAGATTTAGATTCATCTGCTGTTCTTGTAAATTGTAGCCCTGGAAATTCCAAAGGATTATCTCCACTTTGTATTAGCTCTTGTGTTTCTTCGTCAAATAAATTCATATTTTCTTTAAACTTTTCTGTTGCAGAAATTGCAAGTGGACTATCTACATAAACAAGTGCTTTCATTAAGTTATCATACTCTTTTTTAAATTCTTCAGTAGTGTTATCGCTTTTTAGGTTATTAATTTCGTACAATATTTCTTGTGTTCTGCCTACTGCAAAAGATGGAATAACTACAGTTCCTTTCTTTTCTAAAGTTTCTGAAACAATTTTTAGGAACATATTTGCTTTTTCATCATTTCTATTGTGTAATCTTCCACCATAGGTAGATTCCATTACTAAGTAATCTGCATTTTCTATCATTGTTGGTGAAGATAATAATGGTATATCATTATTTCCTATATCTCCTGTAAATACTATTTTTTTATCTTCTCCATTTTCATTTATCCAAATTTCTACTATTGCTGAACCAAGCATATGTCCTGCATCGTTAAATCTAACATGTATTTCTGGTGTTATTTCTATTATTTCGTCATAATTTACTGGTTTAAATATTTCCATACATTTTTCTGCATCTTCTGCTGTATATAATGGAATTACAATATTTTTACCTTGTCTTACTCTTTTTCTATTTTTCCACTCTGCCTCTTGTTCTTGAATATGTCCACTATCTGGTAACATTATAGAGCATAAGTCCATTGTGGCTTTGTGTGTATATATCGGTCCTCTAAATCCATCGTTATATAAAAGTGGAATTCTTCCAGAGTGGTCTATATGAGCATGTGTTAAAATCATAAAGTCTATTTCTTTTGGATCATATAAAAATGGCTCATTATTTTTTTCTTCATCTTTATTGCTTCCTTGGTATAGTCCACAGTCTACTAAAAACTTTTTTCCCGCTCCTTCTACTAAAAAGTTTGAACCTGTAACTGTTTTTGTTGCACCTAAAAATGTTACTTGCATAAAACTCTCCCTTCGTTAGTTAAAAACCTTTATCTTTTTCTTTAATTTTAGTTTTTTAGTATCTACATCTTTACTAATTTCTACTAGAAATTCGTTTTCTAATACATTTGTATCATAATATTGTACTTTTATTCCATCTTTAGTGTATTCTGTTTCTATAACTAAATTATCTAAGTCTATAATTTTGCTATTAAAAATTCTAATTAAAGATTTTAAATTTGCTTTTGGTATTGTACAAATTGTATCTGCCCATTTAAAATCTATTAATTTCTTTAATAATTTTATCATAACTTTATAAAAAGGAATAGATAACTCTTTAATTTCTTTTAAAGTTTTTTCATTATCGAAATATAAATATCTAAAATACCTTACTTCATATACTAATGTAAGTAACTCTTCTCTAGTTTGTGCCATTTCAACTCTTATTTTAAAGGTTTTTAAAACACTTTTGCACAAATTAATAAGTTTTCCACTATCTATTCCATCTACTTTTAAATCTGCTAAAAAGTTATAATCTTTTTCTACATTGCTTTTTCTAATAATGTATTTTTTAGGGTCTATTAATCCATTTGCTTCTTTTATTTTACGTAATAACTCTTCTCTTTCTTCTTCTAAAATTATTTTTAGCCTTTTTATACTAAATATTTTATCTTTATTTTCTAGTAAAGAATTTCTTTTTATATATTCTTCTTTCAATAAATCTTTGTTATTTAATATTTTATCTACTTTGTCTATTTCGTTTCTATACTTTTTCTTTTGTATTGTTGCACTTTCAAGGTATGATTCCCTATCGTTTAATAATTCTAGTTCTTCTTTTAAATAATTTCTTTTTTCTATTATTTCGTCATTTATTCCATATTCCATAACGATTTTACATATTTGTGTTATAACATCTTTGGCAAGTTCTTTTCCATAATCTTTTTCTAATTTATTTTGAGCCAAAGCAATATAGTCTACCATTTCTTGAGTGTTTTCAATCCACTCTGTTAAAAATTGATTTCCAAACAAATATATTAAGCATTGGTATATTAAATTGCATTTTACATCTTCTATTGAGCCAACATTAGTATTCCATGCCCAACCATTAAAATCTCTTAGCACTTCTGTTTCGTGCATTATACTCCCTAATGTTAATGTTTTGCAAAAAGGTTCTTTTAACAAACCATATTCATCTAAAATACACCACTCTCTTCTTGGCAATTCTGTTATAGCTTTTAAGGCGTAATATTCATTTTCTATAACTGTAATTTTTCCTTTTTCTGAATCTATAATAAATTTTGTATCTTTTAAATCTTCAAATTCTGGCATACTTGGCTTAATTGTAGTAAATTCATAGCATTTGCTATTTATAACAGCTATTAATTTTTCCAAATATTTATTTTTAGATAATACCTCCTGTTTAACTTTCATATAATCTTTATAGGCATTTTCTATTTTATAAGACATACTTAAGAGAAGATTTTTTGTGTCCATAGAAAAATCTTTCTTTGCTAAAATCTTCTCTAATTCATTATTATAATCTTTTATATTTAATTTAGAGAGAATATTCTCTTTCTTCATCTTTTGAATTCCTTTCGTCTAAAGAATACTTTTTATAAATATGTATTCTGCCTCTAAAATTAGCTTATGGTAAGAATTTTTTCTTAATGCTATTCTTCTTCACTTTTTACACTCATTTTTAATTCTTGCCATCTTTCTTTGCTCATTAGTACTTCTCTAGGTTTGCTTCCTTGGTATCCAGAAATTATACCTCTTTCTTCCATTTGGTCTATTATTCTTCCAGCTCTTGCATAACCTACTTTAAATCTTCTTTGTATAAATGATGTAGAAGCTTGACCTGTTTCCACAACTGTTTCTATTGCATCCATTAAAAGTGGGTCTGATGTTTGGTCTTCATCTTCTTCTGCCATTTCTTTATCTGTTTTGTCTGAATTTTCTATTTGTTCTAATATTTCATCACTATATGTTACTTCTCCTTGTGATTTTAAGAAGTCTACTAATTTTTCTACTTCTTTATCTGAAACAAATGCACCTTGTATTCTAGTTGGTTTTGGTGCACCAGATGGATAAAATAGCATATCTCCTTTTCCTAGCAATTTTTCTGCCCCTACCATGTCTAATATTGTTCTAGAATCTACTTGTGATGATACTGCAAATGATATTCTTGATGGTATATTTGCCTTAATTATACCTGTAATAACATCTACAGATGGTCTTTGTGTAGCAATTACCAAGTACATACCTGCAGCTCTTGCCATTTGCGCTAATCTACATATTGAGTCTTCTACTTCTTTTGGAGATGCCATCATTAAGTCTGAAAGCTCATCTATTATTATTACTATTTGTGGAAGTTTGCCTGTTTCTCCTTCTTTTTCTACAACTTCGTTGTAACCTTTTATATCTCTAACACCTTTTTTAGCAAATAAGTTATACCTATTTATCATCTCTTGAACAGCCCATGCCAATGCTCCTGCTGCTTTTTTAGGGTCTGTTACGACTGGAATTAGTAGATGTGGTATTCCATTATAAACAGAAAGTTCTACCACTTTTGGGTCTACCATAAGTAGTTTTACTTCACTTGGCTTTGCTTTGTATATTATGCTCGCAATTAGAGTATTTATACAAACACTCTTTCCAGAGCCTGTTGCACCAGCTATTAAAACGTGTGGCATTTTTGCAATATCTGTTACAACTTCCTTTCCAGCAACATCTTTTCCTAATGCAAATGCAAGTTTTGATTTATGTCCTTGGAAAGTATCTGATGAAATTATATCTCTTAAATGTACTACTTCGTTTTCTACATTTGGAATTTCTATTCCTACTGCTTGTTTTCCTGGTATTGGTGCTTCTATTCTTATGCTTTCTGCTGCTAAGTTTAATGCAATATCATCTGCCAAATTGGCTATTTTACTAACTCTAACACCTTCTGCTGGTTTAAGCTCATATCTAGTTATTGCAGGACCTACTGAAACATTTTCTACTTTTGCAGATACTCCAAAACTATATAAAGTTTTTTGTAACCTGCTAGCTGTTTCTGTAACTGCTTTTTTGCCACCTTTTACTTCTTTTGCATCACCTTGGCTTAATAAATTTATTGGTGGAAATTTATATTCTTTGTCTTCTACTGTAACTGCATGTTCAAGTTGTAAAACTTCTTTAGTTTTACTTTCTTTTTGCTCTTCTTCTTGTTTAAATAACTTTTCTTCTCCTAAGTATGACAAGTCGTCTTTATCATGATTATATTTTTTAGGTTTTTCTGTATCTGCTTTTGATATATTTTCATTGTTTAAGTTAATTGTAATTTGGTCGTCTAGTTCTAAGGCTTTTCTTTTTGCTTCTTCTTTTTCTCTTAATTTACGCTCTTTTCTTGTTTCTTTACGAGGCTGTTCTTCTTCAGCCATAATTTGAACTTTTTCTGGTTCTATTTTCATCCTGTTTTGTCTCTCTAGTTCTCTTCTTGAAACTCTAGCTTGTTTTTTTAATTCTTTTCTTTCATCTAATGCATCTAAGAAATTGTTAATCATCTCTGCTGGTCTTACTCCAAACATAAATACAAGTAAAACTATTGCAACACCTATAACTAATATAACTGCACCAGTTGTTCCAAGCAAGTTTATAAGAGGCATAGCAACAGCACTGCCTATAACTCCTCCACCTATATCGCTTGTTCCAAGCTCATATGAAGCTTTCATAACTTCACTAAATTCTTTATGCACATTTAAGTTACCACTTGAAAATTGGAATACACTTAGCATTGTTGCTATGCAAACTAAAAAAACTGCATATTGAATTAATTTTGCATACATATATTCCTTTTCGTTATGTGTCATATATATTGCAATTAAAAAAGTTCCTATTGGAATTATATATTTAATAAAGCCCATTATTCCACCAAGCATAGGGCTTAAATGTTCTCCTATATAACCAGATTTTGCATATATTAATACAAATAAAAGTACACTAACTATAACTAACACTACAACTGCAACGTTTATATCTATTGTTTTTTTCTTTTTTCTTCCTCTCTTAGCCAAGCTATTTCCTCCTTAATTTATACAAAATTTAAGGTCGAACTCGGAAATCAAATATGATTTTGACCCTGACCTCCGATTCCGACCTCCTAATTTTATTTAAGTTCTTCTCTATTATTTCTTATTACCTTAAGTGCATCTTCTAATGCTACTTCTACACCAGATAACAAGTTATCTGCATAATCTTTTGTGCCTTTTGTTATCTCGCGTGACATTTCATTTGCTGTTTCTATTATTTCTACTTTTTTCTCATATGCTTTTCTTGTTATCTCATGTTCATCTATCATAGAAATAATTCTATTTTCTGCTTCTTTAATAATACCATCTGCTTCATTTTGAGCTTCTACTAAAATCCTTTGTCTTTCTTCTTTTATCCATTTAGCTTGCTTTAATTCATCTGGTAGTTTTAATCTTATTTCTTTTATAATTTCTAAAATTTCTTCTTTATCAACCATGCTTTTATGTGTAAAAGGTAAACCTTTGCTTTTTTCCAACAAATCTTCCAATTCTTCCAATAATGTGAATATCTCCATTATATTTACTCCTTTCGCTTTAGGAATATAAGCTTTACTCTTCCATATCTTTTTATGCTATAAATTTCTATATTTAAGTTTTCTAGTTCTTGTAATTCTCTTTCTTCTTCATCAGTTTCTATAACTATAACTCCATCTTCAGATAGCAAATTACTGCTTAAAATATAGTCTATACTTTTTACAGCAATGTTTAACTTATATGGAGGGTCTATATAGATAATATTAACTTGAACATTACTTTTTTCTAACTGTTCTAATGCTATTTTATAATCTTTATTTATTATTACTGAGTTTTCATTAAACCTTGTTCTTTCAAGGTTTTGTTTTATCATTTTTACAGCTAAAGGATTTTTTTCGCAAAAATAAACCTTTTTTGCCCCTCTACTTAAAAATTCAATACCTATTTGTCCACTTCCTGCGAATAAGTCTAATACTATTGTTTCTTCATTTATTTTTGGATGAATACTACTAAAAAATGCTTCTTTTACTCTGTCTAAAGTTGGTCTAGTGGATTCACTTTCTATTGAATTAAGTTTAGTACCTATTGCTATACCGCTAATAACTCTCATAATACTTATATTTTACCTTTTTTTAATCTAATGTCAATAGTGTTAACGTAATTGTAATAAAGTTTTAACAAGTTTGTAACACAGTTTTAAAAAAATTATATAATAGGTTATGTTAATTGTCAATAAATAGGGTCAAAAAAAGCTTAGGCTATACTTGCCTAAGCTGTATTTTTATTCTTTATTTGAATCTTTTAATAGTTCTAATTGTGATATTAAAAGTGATTCCATTTTTGCTTTATATACATCAAATTGTTTTTGTAAATCGTCTAATTCTTTTGTTTTAACTGCTATGTCTTTTTCTATTTCCATTGTTGCTTCTTTTGCTTTTCCTTGTGCTTCTCTTATTAGTTGGTCTGCTTCTTGTTTTGCAACTTTTTTAATTTCGTCTGCTGTAGATTGAGCCATAACTAAAGTATTTTGTAAAGTAGATTCTATATTTTTATATCTTTCTAATTCTTGTACTAAGCTTTCTATCTTAGCATTACTTTCATTAGATTGTTTATATATTTTCTCGTAATCAACTGTTAATTCATCTAAGAAATCGTCTACTTCTTCTACGCTATAACCGTTCATCATTTGTTTTGAAAATTTCTTATTTTCGATATCTAATGGTGTATACATGTCTATTTCCTCCTAATTTATAGATGAGTTAATTGTTACCATTTCTTAACCATGAAACAGATAATTTATTTTTTATTTCATCTCTGGCAACCATATCACTTGAAATGTCGTAATTATATGGTGCTATTAAAAATATTGCATTTGATACTTTTTGCATATGACCATCTAAAGCATGTACTGCTCCACTAACAACATCTACAATTCTTCTAGCAACATCTTTATTTACATACTCTAAGTTTATAATAATTGACTTTTTCTCTTTTAATAAGTCGCAAATGTCTTCTGCTTGTTCAAAATTTGTTGGCTGACAAATTGCCATTTTTACTTGTTGTACTTGTGGCATGCTTACTACTTTGTTGTTTCTTCTTCCCCATATTCTTCTATCTTCTTGCTCTTCGCCCTCTTCTTCTACTACGTCTTTTTCATCGTAGTTTTCTAACTCTTCTTCCTCTTCTTCGTTATCTCTTGCTGGATCCATACCTAAGAAACCCCAAACTTTATTCATAATTGCTCCTGACATTTAAACAACCTCCTAAAAAATTTACTCGTCATTTGTAATTTTCTTATTTTAATACTATTACTTGTATAAGTATCTAACTTTTTCATTTCTTTGTCAAGCATTTTTCATGTTTGTAATTATATTTTAATCTTTTTGTAATATTTCTGAAATATTAAACTGGTTTTTTTAGTATTTCATCATATATTGTGATACTTTTTGTCGATTTAATTTCATCTGTAGTAAAACCTAACTCTTTTAGTTCATCTTTTGTGTAATTTGTTACTATTGAGTATTTATCATTAGACCTTAATATTTTTACATATATTTTGTCTGTATAACCATTTCTAGTTCTTACTACATATGGAACCTCGTTTTCGCCTTTTTGTTCTTTTGCAATAGACTCATTAGGTATTTTCTTTCCAGAATCGCTCCACCATATAATGTCTAGTGAAATTTTTCTGTAACTAATTAAATCTTGTATATTTTGGTTTACTTTAAATATTATAACTCTATCTCCATCATCTTCTTCTGATATATAATTTATTTCTGCCGAAATTTCTCTGCCATTGTAAAATCTCATTTTTATTTTGTCACCCACTTCAGCATCTTTGCTACTATCTGATGATAAAATACAAGCTATATAAAAATTAAAGTCTTTAATTATTTTTCCGCCTTCTTCGTTTGTTGCAACAATTTGACCTGTTTTAATTTTTACACTTTCTAACAATTCTTTATTTATAGTTTCAAGCTTATCTGGAGATAAAATATCTTCATAACCATCTATTTTGTAAGACACTATTCCACTAGTAGGTGCATTTACATATTCCACACCACTATTTAGCTCATTTTCATATTTGCTTCTTTCATCTATTAATTTTTTTAGGTAAGACCCTGATGGGCTATTTTCCCCTGCTATTCTAGATTTTTTATTTATATACTCGTCTATATCTTTTTTATATTCTTTAATTTTCTTTAAATCTGTTTCTTGGTAAAGTTCTTCTAATCTCTGTGTTATCTGGTTTTCAAGTGATGTAATGTCACTTGTTGGAATAGAATCTTCATTTTGCATTGCTTCATCTATTTTTTTATCTAAGTCTCTTATTTTCTTTTCTAGCTCTTCTTCTCCTGAAGAATAATATCTAAAAATAGCCTCGTTTTTAGCAACTTTTTCTCCTTCAGATTTTATTTGTTCCATACCATTTTTATATTTTTCACCTTTTACTAGCTCTTCATTTCGAATAATATAACCTACTGTAGTTTCTTCTTGGTAAATTGAGCCTTCTTCCACCATGAAAGTATCTGTTGGATTCATAATTAGCATAATAATTTTATAGGATGCAAAAGATAATGCTACAAGCAAGACAAGTACAACCACAATTAGCCTTTTAAAATTAATTGTGTTTGTTTTTCTTTTATTTTGCTTTTTATTATGTTGTTCATTTACATCGTTTTTTATACCTTTGTTGCTTGTATTTTTCTTATTGTTCACCATATACCTCCATTATGGAATTTATATTTTCTTGTGTGCTTTTTAATCCATCAAGCCATTTTATGTTTTCTATTCTTTTAAACCAAGTAATTTGCCTTTTTGCATATCTTCTAGTTTCCATTTTTATTTTTTCTATCATTTCTTCTTCTGAAATATATTTATCTAAATACTCTTTTACTTCTTTATACCCTAATCCCTGCATTGCAGTAGGCATATTTGGGTATTTATTAATTAAATTTTTAACTTCATCTATTAATCCCTGTTCTAGCATTATATCTACTCTTTTATTAATTCTATCATATAAAATCTGCCTGTCCATATTAATTCCAAAAACTAAATAATTATATGGTACTTCTTTTCTTGAATCTTTTTCTAGTTCTGTTTTATTTTTTCCGAGTAGAATTGTATATTTCTAAAACTCTTATTATTCTTTTTTTATCATTACAACTTACTTTTTCCATTGCTTCTGGGTCAATTTCTTTTGCTTTTTCATATAGATTTTCCAACCCAAATTCTTCTGCCTCTTTTTCTAAACTCTCCCTATAGTCCATATCTACGTCCATTTCGTTATATTGAATATTGTATATAAGAGAATTTAAGTAAAGCCCTGTACCTCCTACTATTATTGGCACTTTTCCTTTAGATATAATTTCTTTTATTGCATTTGTAGCATCTTCTTTATATTCAGAAACACTATACCTAGTTTCTGGAGACACAAAATCTATTAAATAGTGCTTAATTCCTTGCATTTCATCTACAGTTGGCTTTGCTGATCCAATGTCCATATCTTTATAAATTTGCATAGAATCGCAAGAAATAATTTCACCATTTATTTTTTTTGCTAATTCTATTGATAAACTAGTTTTTCCTGACGCTGTTGGTCCACAAATAACTATTACTTTTGGTTTTTCCATATTATTCCGCCTTTATTATTGTAATACATTATTTTCTACTATTCCATTTGTTGTATTGTTTGTAGAAGTATTTTCTACTAAATTATTTTCTTGGCTATTTATTGCCGAACTATTTGTTAAGTTATTTACAGTATTATCTACCACCGAATTATTTATTATATTGTCTTCACTTGTATTGCCAGTTACTTGATTATTTGTTTCTGTACTATTTTGCTCTATATTTTCCTGTGTCACATTTTCTTGTACAATTTTATTTATAGTATTATTTTTTAGTATTTCTAAAGCATTATTTTGAATATTTTTGAAATAGAAAAATTCTATAATTAATAAAATAAATAATATAGCAACTAAAAGAATTGTTCTATTTTTTAGTATATCTGATTTTATTCTTCCATTTTTATAGCTTTTGTATGAAACACTAAAGAAAGTAAAAACACATAAGCTATTAACTGGTACAAATGTAAATGTAATAAAATCTCTTCCAGCTTCTGCTGCATTTTCGTCTATTCCTATACCACTTAGCCAATATACTCCTGAAACTATCATATACATTATTGCAACACCAACTGCAATAAATATAATTTTTTCTTTGCTTCCTAAATCTTTTCCTAATAATTTGTAAATTGTAAATATATTTACAATATTAATTAATAAAATAAATAATACAATACCAATATTCATATTTTAAGTATAATTAAATTATAAAGTAATTTATTTCTTTATAACTTAACTATTTTCTCCCTTCTTTAGAATTTTAGATGTTTTTATAATACAGTATCACACAATATTTATAAATACTTTTGATGCCTATAATAGATTATCTTCTTGAAAATTTCTTTTCTATATCGTTTTTACTCATTTTTATTGCTGTTGGTCTGCCATGTGGACATGTAAATGGATTTGGCAATACTAATAATTGTGCCATTAATTTATCTACCTCTTCTTTTGTTAATGCCATATGTGCCTTTACTGCTGCTTTGCATGCTACTGTTGCTATAAATTTTTCTTCTTTTTCTTGTTTTGCAGTTCTTGCTACTGTGTTTATTTCGTCTAAAGTCTCTAAAAATACTTCCTTTGTATCAAGGTCTAAGCACATATCTGGCACACCTGTTAATTTTATAGTATTTTCGCCAAACTCTTCTAATGTAAAGCCAGCTTTTCTAAACATTTCCATATTTTCTTTCGCTATGTCCATTTCTTTGTGTGACAATGTTATAATGTCTGGTAATAGCATTAATTGAGAATCTTTTTCAGTTTCATTATAATAATTTGCTTTTACCTTTTCATACATAATTCTTTCATGTGCTGCATGTTGGTCTATTATGTACATATCTTCTTTCATTTGTATAATTATATATGTAGAAAATGCAATTCCTATAAATTTATATAGAGGTGTTTCGTTCTTTTCTAAATCTTTAAAAACTGAAACATTTTCTATTTTTGATAATGGTGTAATACCACTTGCAATTTCACCCAAGCTAGACTCATATTTTTCTTTCTCTTCTTTTAATCTTTCTGCTTGAGCTTCTTCTATTTTTCTTCCAAAAGTACGTTCATACATTTCATCAAATGATAATTTTTTCTCTATATCTGGAAGTTTTTTTTCTACTTCTTGCCCAGGTTCTTCTGTGTTAGAAGATTTTTCTTTTTCTACATTTCCTGTTAAATTTTCTAATTTTTTTATTCCTTCTGCAAGTTTTTCGTTTATCTCATTAGTATTTATAGCCTGTGTTTTCATATTATCAAGTTCTTTAATGTCATCTACTAAAGTAGTACTTTCAGATTCTTTGCTATCATTTTCTGCTTTTCCTATGGTATCACTGTTCTTTAGAGCCTGTCTTTCTGCGTATATTTGTGCTAAGAAGTTATTTTCTAACACATTAAAATCTTTTGTTTCTGTTTTTTCTGGAGTTGTTTCCACATTTTGCACAGGTTCTTCCTCTATTTTTGCATCTGAACTTGGAACACTGTTGTTTTTATTAAAATCAGAGTGTTCAAAAACCATTTTTGGTTTGGTATCAAATGTATTTTTATTAGCAAAATTTAGTCCAAAGTTGGTGTTTGTTTTTGCATTTTCTAAGCTTTCTGCTCTTAGTCCTTCTGTTCTATCTGGATTTCCTACTAAGTCGCTTTTTAGTAATGTTTCTTTTATTGCATGATATACTGCTTTAAATACCTTGTTTTCTTCTTCAAACCTAACTTCTAACTTAGCTGGGTGAACGTTTACATCTACCTTTTGAGGGTTCATATCTAGGTTTAATATTACAAAGCCATATTTTCCTATTGTAACCATGCCCTTAAACCCTTGCTCTGCAGCACTTGTTAAAGTCTTATCTTTTACATATCTTTTATTAACAAAAAATATTTGGTTTGCACGGTTTGAACGAGAAATAATTGGTTTGCCTACAACTCCTGTTACTTTTATATCGTCATATTGATAATCTACTTCTAAAATATTTTCTGCTATATCTTTACCAAAAATGCTATATATTACAGATTTTTTATCTCCATTCCCTGGTGTTTGTATAACTGTTTTACCTGTGTTAATTAATTTTATTGCTATTTGTGGATTTGCTAATGCTATTCTTGTTATTGCATCTTCTATATAACCAGCTTCTGTAAAATCCTTTTTTAAGAATTTATATCTAACTGGTGTATTAAAAAATAAATCTGTTATTGTTATTGTAGAGCCTTGTGGACATCCTGCTTCTATTTTATTAGTTATATTTCCACCTTCAACACATATTTTATAGCCTATTTCGCACTCTTCTCTTTTTGAAACAAGCTCTACTTTACTTATTGCAGCAATACTTGCTAAAGCCTCACCTCTAAACCCCATTGTTTTTACAACTTCTAGGTCTGTGGCTTGTCTTATTTTACTTGTAGCATGTCTTTCAAATGCTATTTCCATATCGTCTGGCCAAAAACCTTTTCCATTATCGCTAACTCGTATATATGAAATACCTCCATTTCTTATTTCTACATTTACTACTGTTGCACCTGCATCTATAGAGTTTTCTACAAGTTCTTTTACTACTGATGCTGGTCTTTCTATAACTTCACCTGCTGCAATTTTGTTTATAGTTAAGTCATCTAATAGTACAATATTTCCCATTTATAAGCTTCAATCCTTTCTATCTTTTCTCCTACGTATTTTGTACAAATTATATCACTAACTTTTATTTGTTGTAAAGTAAATCTGTAACACTTTCTAACATTTTAGAATAATATATATCATACAAAAGAACAAGACAATTTTAGTTCTTAAATAGGAGGTATTAAAATGGGATGTTGTGGAAATAACAGCGAACTTTTATGGTTCATAATCCTATTCTTGCTACTTTTCTGCTGTGGCGGAAACAGCTGTTGCAATAACAACAATAGTTGTGGTTGCTAGGAATTTACATTAGCTTAAAGCTTTTACTTTGAAAGGGGTGAATTTTATGCAAGAAAATAGAGGATGTGGATGTGGCTTCGGATTTGGAGATGACTGCATTTGGATAATAATATTAATAATCCTTATCTGCTGCTGTTGCGGTGGAAATAGAGGAGGATGTTGCTAATTTTTTAATTAGTTAACAAAACAGCATCTATGAATTAAACTCTACTGTTTTGTACGGTTTAATTCTCGATGCTGTTTTTATTATATGAAC